>JAGBHI010000059.1 GCA_017935575.1 Bacteroidales bacterium
GTAACTTTGTCATAAGGCGAAATATTATGCCTAAAGTTACAAATATTTTAGGTAATAACAAAGTCCCGGCTTGTGAAAGTCGGGACTTTGTGCTAAAAAAAAGACTGTGCCAAAAAAAATTACATTTTGACACAGCCTCTTTGTGCTAAAAAAAAGACTGTGCCAAAAAAAATTACATTTTGACACAGCCTCTTTAAACTAACAACTGAAATTAAGGCATTTAATTCCCTACTCACATACAGCACGAACAGGCAGTCCTTGATCACGGCTACTACTGTAAGTTGAGTTTGGATGCAATATATAGGCGGCTTCGTTATAAGCAATATTGAGTGATGTAGACCAATAGTAGCCAACACTTTCTGCATCTACTAAACCACTAGCACTACATGAACCAGCAGCAGGTAGAAAGATGGAGTTGCCATTTATATTACTTGTTACTTTATAACCATTTACTCCGTTTTGAGTAGTCCACGTCCATGTGCATTTACTCAATAATTCATCTTGTTCATTAACTGTTGGCATTCGCCATGTACCACCCCAATTTACATGTGCCGCGTCATCTTCTAATTCAAGTTCTATTTTATAATCTACTGACAATCCTCCATAACTTGACAATGTTGTATATTTAGACAACGAGTTCTTCCACCCAAATTTATAAGTAGACCAAGCATAATCTGATTTAGGAGATGTTTCTCCCCATGCAAAATAATCGCCATATTCTTCAGGGGCAGTAGCACCTACATTGCAGGTAGCCCATTTAACTGACAATCCTAAATCGACATATTCGTATCCATTGTTTAGTTCTATAAATTTTACACTGTCTATATCAGATACATATTCACTATACACAACCGCTCCGTCTTTATATACCTGTATCTTCTTTTGTGCTGTTGTACTTCCTACTAAAGCAAAGATTGCCATTAGCAATGTGATAAGTTTTGTTTTCATATTTAAATTTCCTCTCCCCGTACCCCTCTCCCGTAGAGAGGGGAGGCTTTTTATTTTGTCAGTTTTTGTATTAACAGAATTTTATAGTTAACAACTAATCAGTTTATTTACAATGGCAAATATGGTCAGACCAGCTGATGAGTGAATTTGCAGTTTTGAGGCTATATTGCGACGATGGGTTGTTACTGTATGCACCGAAAGGAATAACTCTTCGGCAATCTCTTTATTGCTCATACCCTTTGCTACGCATGCTATTATCTCCTTTTCGCGTTCGCTTAGCGATTGTATCTTCTCTTCATCACTCATCTCTGAAGGAGTCGGCTTTGGTTTTAATGTCTCTCCTCTCTCAATCTTCTCTTCTAATCGAACTACTGCAGGGACAAAGAGTTTATCCTCTACCATACGATGTAACATCAAATCCTGCTCGCAGTTTATTATATCAAATAGAGCGGAATTCAAAAGATTGTTCTCACGTTGGGGATAGTAGCGTATAATTATATCTTTCAACTCCTGAAGTTTATACTCTATATCGTTATGTTTCTCGGCAAAATCGGAGATTGTGTAGTTTGTCGCTACTATGCCATTTATCAAATTTTCAACGTATGTAAATACAGTTTGGTTTTCGTGCTCCATATGGGCGCGAACTTCGGTTACATACTCATCGTAAAACTTTATTATCAACATTGCTACATTGTCGCTTCCCGAACAATCTATTGCCTCAATTAGTTTACGACGTATGGTTGGAAGATTAAAATTAAGAAAATATATGTGTGCCCTTTTTAGATAGTCAATTATTGAGGTCAACAATATGTTTTCTACTGCACAAACCTTATTTGAAACAAAATTTGCAACCGAGAGAAATGTTGTACAATCAACGCCTTGCTCCAAGCATATTGTCTGAACGGTTTTATCGCCAAAGCCCAACGATATCCCAAATCTGCTCATTACCATTATGAGCAAGTTGTTATCATTTATAAGATCTCTCATTTTATGCGTTGGACGGTACTCTGTTATCATAATTTTTTTGAATGAGAAATTTATTACCCTCTACTAATTACTTACAACTACTTCTATTGCAAAAATAGAATATTTTTTAGTAATATCTTATCATTTAACAATTTATAATAGTTCTTATATAAATATAGCACGATTTAAATCATGCTATATTTATCATTTTTTGTAAGATATATTTAAGTTTTTTACTACTAAACTTCTATATTTTTTCTTCCTTAGCAGGTGGTTCGGGAGTATTGGGTTCCGTTTCTCCTTCGTCCGGAGTTTCAGGGATTGTTACTGGCAAAACTTCTATTTTAAGTTGATTTCCCATAACTAATCTGCTATTATCAGACGATTCCATTTTTAAATATATATCCTGATTTTGAATAAGTTCATTTTTATTTTCAGAATAGATTTTTAGTTTTCCGTTATTTTGGTCTTTTGCTATCTCTACGATATTGTTTTCTACCCGAAGAATACCATTATCATTATTTATCAATGTAAATTTTAATGTTGTTGTTTTATCAACCATATAGGTTAATAATATATCAGCCTCAATGGGGTCTGTTATATCTTCTGAGATTGTTATTGATTGTGCACCGTTTACATATAAATTTACATAGTTTGGCAATAGCTCCACTTTTTCTTCATTAGAACATGATATTATTACCATTGTCAAAATAAATGTTGTGATATATATTACTCTTTTCATAGCTCTATCTTTTTAATCTTTTATCAATTAGTTCTTGCAACTCTATACGTTCAAATGAGTAGGTACGGTCAAGTTCTTGTACCTCAAATAACAATGTTCTCGCCTTATTGATTATTGATAAGTTATTTTCAAAACGTGGGTCTTCAAGCATCATTTTTACAAGGAGTTCTACCAACTGCCAATCACCCACTCTACGCATTATATCGTCCGATTCGGCATTTACAATCCAATCGGCAGAGAGATTTAAATTGGCATAATATTTATCAACGTGAAGAGTTATATCTTCTCCTTCGTTTTTCTGTTGCATAAGTTGTGCAAACTTCTTTGCCAATTCGGTTATTTGAGCTAATAGATAATCTTTTTTCAGCATAGTTTTATTCCTAATTGCCCATAGTAATTTCTAATTTACTCTAACCCAATATAGTGTGTTCCAATAATATCTTTGTTCCTATTGATATTAGAATAATACCTCCTGCTATCATTGAGGGTTTATGCCAGCGCGTACCAAAGTATTTACCTATATTACAACCCAATATTGACATCAAGAATGTTACTGCAAATATTATTGCCGTAGCTTTGTGTAAATTGATATTTAAAAAGGCAAATGAGACTCCTACGGCTAAGGCATCAATGCTTGTGGCTATTCCCATCTGTATAAGTGTTGCTGTTTTGGTTGGATTAAAACTTTTATCTCCCTCTTCTTCTTTTTCAAAGAGTGTTTCATATATCATTTTGCCTCCGAGCATAACCAATAGTGCAAATGCCACCCAATGGTCAATTGTGGAGATATACTCTATAAATCCTACTCCAAGTACCCAACCGATAAGAGGCATTACTGCTTGAAATAGTGCTAAATAGAATGCTATACGCAATACATTTGATATTTTAAATTGCGAAAGGGCTACTCCCGAGGTCAATGACACTGCAAATGAGTCCATTGATAGACCTAATGCTAATATTATTATTGCGGTTATACTCATACTTATTATTTAATTAGTTCGTGACTTCACCATAATTAGAAATTAATAATAGTTTTTCTATTAATTAGGGATTATTTACTCTTTAAATTTATTCATTATATCTGCCGGGGGCAAACCTCTCTTTAACTGCTCTGCCATATATTGCATGTATGGTTTTGTATGTATAAAGAACTGTTTCAACCCTTCGCATAGATAGTTTAACCCCTCCTCGCCGTCGGCAGTGGTTGCTATTCGGTTTTTAGGGCACTCACCGTTACATAACTTCAAAAATTCACATTCACGACATTGACGAGGTAACGATGTAAATTTTCTCTCTCCAAACTTCATCTGCTCTGGTGAAAGCATCATCTCTGTCAGTGTTTTTGTGCGGATATTTCCCAATTTATATTCAGGAAAGACAAAGTGGTCGCAACTATACACATCGCCATTATGCTCAATAACTGCTGCATGACCGCACACCTTCGCATATATACATACCCCCGGTTGCTCGCCTACCCAACCTGCAAGGGTTGAATCAAACAGTTGAACAAAGTATTGCCCCACATCTTTTCTTACCCACTCATCAAATATGGTACAGTAGAAATTTCCGTAATCTTTGGGCGATACGCACCATGGTGGCATCTCAACATTTTCAAAGTTATTACCTGGCGGTAACAATTCCAAACCGTCTGCACGGTCGCCCCAACGCTCAACTATGGGCGAGAACTGCATATATCGGCTTCCTATACTTTTGAAAAAGTTATATACCTGCAACGGATATTTTACGCTATAGTCGTTTATTACCGATAGAGTATTGAATTCAGCGGAATGCTTTTGTAGCAATTCTACACCTTTCATCACCTTAGCAAAAGTTCCTCGTCCGCTCTTATCTCTGCGGTAACGGTCATGGATATGTTCGGGACCATCAAGTGATATTCCCACAAGAAAGTTCTCCTCTTTAAAAAATCGGCACCACTCATCGTTTAGCAAAATTCCGTTGGTCTGTATTGAGTTTGAGATATTTCTCCCTCGCGCATACTGCTGTTGCAACTTTACTGCTTTGCGAAAAAATTCAATACCGCGCAAAAGAGTTTCGCCTCCATGCCATGTAAACAATACGTTCTGTGTTGGCTGGCATTCGATATACTCTTTTATATATCGCTCCAATATATCATCGCTCATCTTTGGCGATGCACCTCGATATAGTTCGCCTTTTTCAAGGTAGTAGCAATAGTGACAATCTAAATTACACAACGCACCTATCGGCTTTGCCATAACATATATGGGAAAAGTCAACGGATTGAATATTGCTGTACCTTTTTTTTCGCTCATATCTTCTAATATATAGTGCGAAGATACAACTTCTGAAAAAATTAGAGTATCTTCGCATAAGAAAATTTATCACAATTATGAAAAAGAGGGTTTTGGTTACATACAATATGTTTAGGGCCGGGTATGCCGAGTTGATTGAGAAGTATGATGTTACTTTTCCGCCCGAAGGGAGAGAGTCGTTTACCTACGATGAGGTAATGGATATGATTGAGGATTATGATGTTCTGCAATCGATGTTCAACTTTAAGGTTGATGAGGCTCTTATAACCAAAGGTAAGAGACTTAAATTAATATCGAACTACGCTGTTGGCTTTGATAATATTGATGTTGCTTGCGCCACCCGATTGGGGATACAGGTAACCAATACTCCGCACTCGGTTACGGAACCTACCGCCGACCAAGCTATGGGATTGATATATGCCGTTACTCGCCGTATTGCCGAAATGGACCGTCGTATAAGGATTAAAGGTAATGTTCATGTGGGATTGCTTGAAAATCTTGGACATTCGCTTTACGGTAAGACTTTGGGTATTATTGGCATGGGTAGAATTGGTTGCGCTCTTGCTCGTAGAGCAATGGCTGCCGGCATGAAGATTGTTTATACCAAACGTAACCGCATGAGCAATGAAGAGGAGCAAAAATATAATGCTATATATATGAGCAAAGAGGAGCTTTTGCAGTGTGCCGATATTGTTTCGGTTAATGCTCCTTATACTCCCGAGACTTTCCACATTATTGGCGAGGCAGAGTTTGATTTGATGAAACCTTCAGCTATTCTTATTAATACAGCTCGCGGTCCTTTGGTTGATGAGAGAGCTTTGGTTACGGCTCTTAAAGAGGGAAAAATTTGGGGTGCAGGGTTAGATGTGTTTGAGAATGGAGACTACCCTTCGGACGAACTTGCTATGCTTGACAACGCCGTTCTTAACCCACACTTAGGCACTCAAACTATTGAGACTCGCAACGAAATGGCTTTTGTCGTTTCGCAAAACATTATAAACTTCTTTGAGGGTGGCGAGGTGTTTAAGGTAAACTTTATTTAAATTAGAAATGAGAAATGAGAAATTATTGATACTTTACTAACAACTGACAGCTAACAACTGACAGCTGATGACTGATAACTAATTTATGAAAGCAAATGATATTATAGAGAGGTTGAAAGGTGTTGCATCTGCTGAAAAGAGGGAGGTGCAACTCCGATTTTTTAAGACAGGCGAGGGAGAGTATGGCTATGGCGATAACTTCTTGGGGGTTATGGTGCCTCAAATACGAGCAATTGTTAAAGAGTGCCATAACGTTATTGAGTTGGAAGAGATTGAGAAGCTACTGCATAGCGAATTCCACGAAGCGCGTCTTACTGCTCTTTTGCTTTTGGTTAAGAGGTATGAGTGTAAAGGCGAAGAGAGCATGCTCTGTCCCTACTCGCCTGAATGTTTAAGGGAAAAGATTTTTAATATCTATATATCTAATACTGATTACATTAACAATTGGGATTTGGTGGATTTGTCTGCTCCTAATATTATTGGAACTCATTTATATAATGGAGATTGCTCTCTGTTATATGAGTTTGCAAAAAGCGACCACCTTTGGAAACAACGAATTGCTGTTGTGGCAACTCTTACGTTTATCCGTAAAGGGGATTTTTCTCACACCTATGCTCTTGCCAAACTCTTTATGGATAGTCGCCACGACCTTATGCAAAAGGCTGTTGGTTGGACGTTACGCGAAGCCGGTAAACGTGATGCGAACCAACTTCGTAATTTCTTAAACGAGTACAAAATCAAGATGCCTCGCACAATGCTCCGCTATGCTATTGAGAAATTTTCGCCCGAAGAGCGAAAATTGTTTATGAAGAGATAGTTATTTAGAGTTGTTAGTTGTCGGCTAAAGCCGCCCCTACGGGGTAGTTGTTAGTATTATTTATCCTTACCCTACTCCCCTCCTGTAGAGAGAGGTGAATAGAGGTTATTTATTATATGCCCTCCCTACCGGGGAGAATCAAGTGGGTTTACTCGCATACTGCACGTACTGATCGTCCATAACAACGATAGTTACTATCCCATTCAATGTCTCTTGTGTTGAAATAAAAAAAGTACGCACAACCATTATAGTATGTTGAGAGAGAACTTGACCAATAGTCTCCGTTTATTCCCTCGTTAATAAGTTTACCTCTAACACGAAAACCAGCAGCAGGGAGAAAGATGAAGTTCCCATTTTTCTTGCTTGTTACTCTATACCCTTCTACCCCATTTAGAGTTGTTTTAGTCCAATTACAATTATTTTCTAATTCAACTTGTTCAGCTCTTGTAGGCATTCGCCAACTACCACCCCAATTCACTTGAGCTGCATCATCATTTCGTTCAAGAGTAGTATTTTTATCTTTTCTTCCGAATTTCCTTTCTGTACAATATTTAAACATTGAATAGCCTGTTCCTTTAGCATATTTATATGTATCCCAATCGTAGTATTCTTTAGAAATTGTCTCTCCCCATGCGAAGTAATCGCCATAATCTTCGGGAGAATCTGCCCCTACATTACATGTTGCCCATTTAACTGACAAACCCAAATCAACATATTCATGCCCATTATATTCATTCTTCTTTATTTGTTGTGTTACTACTGACTCTTCTGCAATTTCTAGCTCTTCTGGGACGTTAAGCTCTTCTACAATTTCGGACTCTTCTGGAACGTTAAACTCTTCTTCAACAAACATTTTATTTGCTAAACTCTCACATCCCATTTGTATATCATAAGGATTTGATGAGATAATAGCATTGTCTCTCTTCTCCGTTTTGGCGGTCTTTATATTTACGAGCTCTACTGCTATAAACATTTGTGTATCACTATACTTCACAACTTCTGTCATCAATGCAAACATAGCTCCTGTCATATTTCTTAATTCACGCAGTTGTCCATCACTTATTATTCCCGTATGTTTGAAATTTTGCATTCCCTTTATTGCATCTATATCTGCGCGATTATAAACTTCGTATCCTTCTATATTTGTTATAGCTTTTGATAAACTTGATCTTATCATAAATTTACACGCATATGAGATAGAAGACTCTTTATCAATAGTTTCAAGTATTACAACCTTCTTTACTTGAGATATTGCAAAGAACGGAAGTAATATAATTATACAAATTAAAATGATAGTTTTTCTCATTCTGATATATTTAGAGATTAAGATTTACTTACAAAAGTAAATATTTGCTAAATTATAAACAAACGTTATTTTTACTGATATAGAACTTCAGAGGAGATTTGTTAGTTATCAACTAACTGCTATTATCTCTTTGCGAATGCTCAAAAATTTACATTCTGAATATAAACCAAAGATGTTTTACTATTGTAGTTAGCAAGCCGTAATGATGAGCCATTATTCTAAATCGTTCTTTAAGTGACTTGACGTGGTTGCGTGTTGTTGCACCCTCCTCTAAATAGTTTACTATATATTCATCTATTTGCGCACATGTTGTTGCTTTTGCAAGTATTTTTACACACCAATCAAAGTCGGCAGAGAAGCGGTATTGCATATCGTATGGCATTGCTAACTCTCGTTTGGGCAGGAACGCCTGATGACACACCAACATTCCGTTTTTAAAACTGTTACGCGTTAGTTGTTTGGGTGGACGTAAACGGCGTGGACGCAGATAATTCCTGTTGACATCTACTATTGCTGTATCGCCATATATTACATCGGGATTAGTTTTTGCTGTATCGGCTATTTGTTGCAATGTAGTGGGGCTATATAAAGAGTCTCCGGCGTTTAGAAACATTAAATAGTCTCCCTTTGCCAATCTCAAACCTTTGTTCATTGCATCGTATATACCCTTGTCTTTTTCGCTTACCAAATGGGTTATCTCCACTCCGCTATTTGCTATAACTTTTAGGGTTTTGTCTTTTGATGCTCCATCAATAATTATATATTCATACTCCTTAAATGTTTGCTCTTGCACACTTTTCAAGGTTGCCAAAATCTCTTTTTCGGCATTATAGCATACTGTTATTATTGATATTACGGGTGTTGCCATTACTCTCTGTTTAGTAAACGTTTATATAACTCAATATGTTGGGTTGCAACTTTTTGAGGCGACATTAACCTATCAATTTTTGTTATTGCACTCTCTTGTATCTTGTTATTGGTGTTTTGTAATATCCAATTTATGCCTTGTGCAAAATCTGTTGTTGATGGGTACTCGGCAAGGTATCCGTTCTCTTTATGGTCAATTAACATTGTTTGCCCTGCATTGTTGAACGACACCGCTGGTGTTCCACATGCCATTGCCTCGGCTATTACCAATGATAGCGATTCGTAATGCGATGGTACCACAACCATATCGGCTGCCGAATAGAGTTGTGCTAAATCCTCTTTACTTATTTGTTCTCCAACGTATATGTATCGGCAGGGTACGCGTTGCAAAAATTCATTATCATTTTTTATTGTTCCAAATAGTAACAACAGCAATTTATCTTTTTGTCCGCTCTCCTCTATTGCTTTGAAAAGCATATCTGCGCCCTTTATGGAATCGTTTAATTTTGCTGCTCCAAACGCTAATACCTTTTCATCGGGTAATATTCCCAATCGCTGACGACACTCCTTTTTTGAATATGGACGGAAGGTATCAGTATCCATTACATTACATATTACCTCCTGCGCATTTGCAGAGGTTAATGCACTTGCTTTCAGACGATCAGAAATCCAACTGCTTATTGCTACAAATGTTACGTTTGATTTATAAAGGGTTGCCTTTTTTTTCCACACTTTTGCAGATAAATCGTTTTTAGAGGGAGATTGCAATTTTGGACACTCTTTACACTCGGTTGTATATCTGTTGCAATCTCCTGCATGGTGGCATATCGATGTTACATACCACATATCGTGTGGTGTTATCACTATGGGTTTGCCTGTTGCAACCAAACGCTCAATATCTTTTATTGACAGCATTCCTTGGTTTAGCCAATGCAGATGTATTATATCTGCCTCTTTTACAACCTTGAGGTTTGCTATATCTGTACCAAAAAGTGCTGTTGATACGGCAAATAGATTTTTGCGCGATAAGCGGTTACTAATCCATATTCCTACTCGCTCACATATAAAGGCTGTTTTGTATCTTATTTTACTCAACAGATTTTTTGAGAGGAGTTCAATATTTTCTCCCCCTTTGCCCTCAGCAATAACAAGTGTTGAATCAACACCTTGTTGGCGAAGTGCTTTGTGCAGACGGCTTGCGGCTATTGCGGCTCCTCCTCCACTCTGCTTGGTATTTATAAGGACTACTTTCATGTAAAAATCTGTTTTAGTTTTGAGAAAATCGCCACTCGCAATTTATTTGTGTATGAGGTGCGTATCATATAGGTTTTACACAATTTGTTACGCATCTCTTTATCCTCCTCAACAGGTGTAATCATTTGCGGGTGCAACTCATCAGTGTATAGTTTTACCGAGAACAAATTGGGAGTATTGCAGTGTGTTGCTCCTGCTCCAAAACCTCCATTTGTAACTAATGGTTTGCCTGCATTTAGAGAGAGTTTGCGATTTACAAATAGTGATGCATTCCAACGTATAGCCCAAGAGTTTATCTTACCCTCTGACTGTTCTTTCAACATTCTTGTAAAGTGGTAACCTAAGTCAAACTCTCTCTCTCTGCCCTGCTCCTTTATTTGTGTTAGGAGTTTTGATGCATCGTTCTCAAAATATGCCCAACCTCTCTTCCATGTTGCCCAGCCCCAACTATTGGCAAAACTGATAAGGAAGTTATCGTTAAAGGTCATTGGAGAAGATAAGACGTGTGAATTTATATTTATTACCTCTTCAACATTCTCGTACATATCCAAAGCCTCGTTCATATATGTAAGAAAGTATGGTGAGAGGGTTAAATCATCTTCCAAAACTATTGCTCTGCCATGTTTGTTAAGCACCTTGCTTACTCCATATATTACGCTATCGGCAAGCCCTCTGTTTTGCTCACACTCCTCTATTATAACCTCTTTAAAGCCTGTAATACTTTTTAGGTATGCTCTTACGGCAAGGACATCGGCAAGATCTGCTCTCTCTTTTGCTCCGTCAGAGAATATATATAGTACACTCTTTTGAGCTAATGGCGACTGCTTCAACGATTCAATGCATCGTTTTGTATGTGCAGCCCGTTTATAAGTAAACAATATTATAGGAGCTATATTAGTCATTGGTTATTCCTAATTTACGTTTTGCCAGCGATAAACACTCAACCCATATCTCCATTTTAAATATTGCCGCAATAGAGATATATGTTATTACATATATAAATATTATAGTGATCAGTTGTAACCAACTATTTGTAAATAATAAATATGTAACTGATGATAGTGTTGCAGATATTATTGAAAGCGCAAGATATGGGAATATATCTTTTATAAAGAATAGGATTTTATATCCTACAACTTTTGCAGATATTATTACCGTTGCCAATAACGAAAGGAGTGTGTATGCTACCCATATCCATATCAACATCATTATTGAACTGCCAAAGATAAAACAGATTGATATTGCTACCATTAGCGCTATCTTTTTTACTATCTCCATTTTGAAGTTTATATCTGACCTTCCTTCGGTATTCAAGAGGTCGTAATATAATATTATAAATGGCGAAAACATTCCTGCTATTGCCAATACCTGTAACATTGGCACTGATGCACTCCATTTCTCGGTTATCAATGATATAATAAATGGCTCTGCCACAACTATAAGCATAGTCATAATAGGGAAGATAAAGAATGCTGTTGTTCGGATATATTTACCGAACACTCGTAACAAGCGTGGTTTGTCATCGTTTATTGACGATAGTACCGGAAATGCTACACTACGAAAGATATTGGCTATTAATGCTGATGGTATATCTTGAAATTTATGTGCTTGCGTATAAAATCCTACAGCAGAGGTTGAAAAACCTTTTGCTATTATAAGTGGATATATATTGTTGAATATAGCATTTAAAACTCCTGTTCCGAGTAAATTTGCACTATATCCTAAAAACTCCTTTATTGAGGTATAAGAGAATATCAATTTGGGACGCCACTTGCTGTAAAACCATAGCATAACTGTTTTCAGGAATGCCAAACCTACCGTTTGAACCACTAATGCCCAAACTCCACCTCCTTTAGTTGCGAGCAAAATGGCTGCTATAGATGATATTGCAAGTGATAGGATATTTATTCGTGCATATTCGGTAAAGCGTATCTCCTTAAACATTCGGGTTTGCTGTATAAGCCCAAATGAGTTGAATATTATGGCAAGAAATAATACTCGAGATACGGCTACAAGGTCAGGGATATTAAAGTATGTTGCTATATAGTTTGCCGAAAGATACAAGAGCAAATAGAAGAGTAAGGATATTACAAGATTAAAATAGAATATTGTTGAGTAATCCTGGTCGGTTGCCTCTTTTTTTCGGATAAGCGCTGAACTAAATCCGCTATCTACAAGAATATTGGAGAGGACTATAAATATAGTCAACACTCCAATTTTTCCGTAATCGCGAGGCGTAAGAAGGTTAGCGAGAATAATTCCGGATACGAAATAGAGTATCTGTTGTCCGAATTTATCCACGAAACTCCATATAAGGGCCTTCTCCGTTCTTTGCTTTAAATTCATTGTAGTCTTCTGTTGTTAGTTGTTAGTTGATAGTTGTTTAAATTCTAACAACTAAAAACTACCCATAGGGGCGGCAACGCCGAAAACTAAAAACTAATTAAGCTACTTAACCTCACTTCCTGGCGAAACCTCTTTTTGTGTAGTGGTTACAACCAACTTACCATCAAAGTCTTCGGCTGAAAGTATCATTCCTTGCGACTCAATACCTTTTATTTTGCGAGGTGCAAGGTTTGCTATAAAACATACTTGTTTGCCAACCAACTCATCGGGTGCATAGTGTTTTGCAATACCTGATACTATTGTGCGACCGCCTAATCCGTCATCTATTTTGAACATCAATAGTTTGTCGGCTTTGGGAACTTTTGTACACTCCAATACTGTTCCTACTCGAATATCCAATTTTAAGAAATCCTCAAAATCAATGTTCTCTGCTATTGGATTTGCTTTCTTAGCGCTTAATTCATTGGCTGCTTTTGTATCTTGTAAGCGGTTTATTTGTGCCTCTATTGCGGCATCTTCAATCTTTTCAAATAGCAACTCTGGTGCATTGATTATTGCTCCATCAGCAAGTAAATTCATCTCGCCTAAGCGGTTCCAATTACACTCTGTCATATTCAACATTTTGCGTAGTTTGGCTGCCGAGAATGGCAAGAATGGTTCAAATGCTATTGCAAGGTTTGCAGATATTTGTAGTGCAATGTTTAAGATTGTTGATACACGCACCATATCTGTTTTTGCAAGTTTCCATGGCTCTGTATCGGCAAGGTACTTGTTTCCGATACGTGCTAAATTCATTGCCTCTTTTAATGCATCGCGGAAACGATAGTTTTGTAGTAACTTCTCAATCTCCTCTTTTACCGATGCAAACTCTGAGATTGTTGCGTTATCATATTCGGTAAACTCTTCTGCAACAGGCACTTTACCTTCAAAGTATTTATGGGTAAGAACTATACTGCGATTAATGAAGTTTCCAAGTATTGCAACCAACTCGTTGTTATTGCGTGCTTGGAAATCGCGCCAAGTAAAGTCGTTATCTTTTGTTTCGGGGGCATTTGCTGTAAGTACATAGCGTAATACATCTTGTTTACCTGGGAAATCAACTAAATATTCGTGCAACCATACTGCCCAATTTCGTGATGTTGATATTTTATCTCCTTCAAGATTTAGGAACTCATTGGCAGGCACGTTCTCTGGCAATATAAAACTACCCTCTGCCTTTAACATTGCAGGGAATACGATACAGTGGAATACGATGTTGTCTTTTCCGATAAAGTGTACGAGTTTTGTCTCTTTGTCTTTCCAATACAACTCCCATTTGTCGGGCATCAACTCTTTTGTGTTTGAGATGTATCCGATTGGAGCATCAAACCATACATACAACACTTTGCCTTCTGCTCCTTCAACGGGTACGGGTACTCCCCAATCAATGTCGCGACTTACGGCACGAGGTTGTAATCCCATATCCAACCACGATTTACATTGTCCGTAAACATTGGTTTTCCACTCTTTATGCCCCTCTAATATCCACTCACGAAGGAAAGCCTCATGTTGATCAAGTGGCAGATACCAATGTTTTGTATCTTTTAGTACCGGAACACTTCCGCTTATTGTTGATTTGGGATTTATAAGGTCTGTTGCATTAAGCGATGTTCCACATGCCTCACATTGGTCGCCGTATGCATTTTCGTTTTTACAGTGGGGGCATGTTCCTGTTATGTAACGATCGGCAAGGAATTGTCCTGCCTCCTCATCGTAGTATTGAGCTGATGTTTTCTCAATGAATTTACCCTCATCGTATAGTTTACGGAAAAACTCTGATGCTGTTTTGTGGTGTATCTCAGATGTTGTACGAGAGTATATATCAAATGATATTCCGAACTCTTCAAATGATTTTTTTATTATTCCGTGATATCTATCAACTATATCTTGTGGGGTTACTCCCTCTTTACGAGCCTTGATGGTAATGGGTACTCCATGCTCGTCAGAACCTCCTATTAAAATTACATCTTCTCCCTTTAATCTCAAATAACGGGTATATATATCGGCCGGGACATAAACTCCTGCCAAGTGCCCTATATGCACAGGTCCATTGGCATAAGGTAGCGCAGTTGTTACAAGTGTTCTTTTAAAATTTTTCTCCATGTTATATATATTTTTTTTGTTTTTATCTGTTTAATTTCAACATCTCCTCAATATAGTCGCGACTATTGCTTAATCGGGGTATCTTGTGCTGTCCACCAAGTTTCCCTTTACTTCGCAACCAATCTTCAAACAATCCTTTACGAGCAGGTATTATCTCTAATTGTTCAAGGGCTATTCCTTTATAGCGTTTTGCTTCATAATCTGAATTTAACTCTTGTAGTGTCTTATCCAATATTTGAGCAAACTCTTGCATTGACTCTGGCTCTTTACTAAACTCAATTAACCATTGGTGACGTCCTCTGCTTCCCTCTGACATAAATACTGGTGCTGCACTGTAGTTTGATATCTCAGCTCCGGTTAATGCGCATGTTTTTGCCAAACCTTTCTCGGCATTATCAACCATCAACTCCTCTCCAAAGGCATTTATAAAGTGTTTTACTCTTCCTGAGATTGTTATCTTTACAGGATTTAAACTTTCAACCTTAACCGTATCACCTATCATATATCGCCACAATCCGCTATTGGTTGTTATAACCATGGCATAGTTACGCCCTTGTTCTACTTCCCAATATGGTACAATTTTAGGATTATCGCTACCTACCTCCTCTAAAGGTATAAACTCAAAGAATATTCCTAAGTCAATAAGTAATAACATTGTTTGTTCATCAAAACTATTTTGAACAGCAAAAAAGCCTTCTGATGCATTATAGGTTTCGAGATAATGCATCTTATCTGAAGGTATTAAGGTTTTGTATTGCTCGCGATATGGAGCAAAACTTATTCCTCCATGAAAGAAGACTTCCAAATTTGGCCAGATATCGGTTAGGTATTGTTTGCCATTTTCTTGCAACATCTGTTTTATAAGGACTAAGAACCAAGATGGTACTCCTGATAAATTTGTTACATTCTCATTTACAGTTGTACGCGCTATCTCTTTAAGTTTACTCTCCCACTCCGACATCAAGGCTATCTTCTTGGAAGGGACTCTTATAAAATTGATTACAGATGATATGTTTTGTATTAATACAGCTGAGAGATCTCCACAATTATAGTGTCCACCCAAATTGCTTATTTCATGGCTACCTCCTAAAATTAATGCTTTTCCGTCAAACAATCTACTTTCCGGATTTTGGTTTAAATAGGTAGCTATTGAGGTTTGACCTCCTTTGTAGTGGCATATTTGTAAAGCCTCGTCCGATACAGGTATAAATTTGCTCTTATCATTGGTTGTTCCCGATGATTTTGCAAACCATCTTATTTTACTATTCCAAATAAGATTTTGTTCTCCGTTGAGCATTCGTTCAACGTAAGGTTTTACTCCCTCATAATCTATTATTGGGAGACGCTCGGCAAATTTTATATAATTACCTTTTATTTCGTCAAATCGGTACTTACGTCCAATCTCTGTATTACTTGCGCTATTTACAAGTGTTGCAAGCACTTGGCGCTGTATCTCTTCTCCTCTTTCCGCAAATAGAGATATCTCTTTTTGCCTTTTAAAAAAGAGAGGACGTACTATTGATGTTATACTCATTTTTTTCTAATTATCTCCACTGATTAACAACAGAGTAAAATTCTTGCAAATTTACAACAATTTTAGTAGTTGCTTGAATTTTATTGTAAATATTTTTACATGAAAAGTAAGAAAAAGAGAGCTCTATTTAGTCAGTTAATTTCTGAAGGAGCATTTATGTAATATCTATATTATCTTTATAAGGCAGGTTATTCAACTACCAATAGATTTTTCTGTATTTTTTCTCTCTTATCTTTAGTAAGTTTCAACTCTTCTATCATATATTTATCAATAGAGCCATACTTATGCTGAATAGTATTTACTATTGCTAATAAATCTTTTCGGTTATTGTGTACTATTGATGCTATTGCTTCTCTGACATCTTGTGGCAAGTGAGATACTTTCTCTATAATACGAGTCTTACAGAAATATTGGTTTGCCCATGTATAATCTTCATATATTTCATCAATTGAGACTCCTAACGCTGATAGGATAAAGAGCGACGCCATGTCATTAAATCCTTTACCATAACGAGAGGTCATTATTATAGGATAGTTTTCTTTATCGGCAAGTATATCAAATAGTTTTATAAAACTATCTTTTGACTCTTCTGTTAGTAGTGATAAATAGAAATCTTGCATTGATACACGCGCATCGCCTCGTTTAAATTCTCCATGGTGAACTTTACTTATAAGCGAATCAACATCAAAATCAGAAGGTTGCATATATATAATATTTTCAACCCCCAATTCTGAGGGGGAATACATACACTCTTCTTTGTCACGATATTCAATAATTGTTTTAACATTTAGATTTTTTACCCTCTGTTTGTCGCGTTGAGATAGGGTATCAAGAACTCCTGCGCGATAAATCATTCCCCATTTGCTTTTTTTATTACCCAAACAGGAATAGCCACCTAAGTCTCTAAATGAATATGCACTTTGAATATAGGGTGCTCGTGCGCCTACAACTCTGCCAAAACAGTCATTAAAATTCAAATAAAAGTAGTATCTGTTAAGGGTATTTGGAGACGGAACTTCCACAACACCATCACTTGCAGGTACTACAGCAACGGGAGTTCCTTCTAAATCAAAACTATCTGGAGATGTTGAAATATACACATTTACATAACCTTGTGCCGATGGATATACGTCCCATCTTATAACATATTCTTTATCATAAGTTATATCGCATGTTACTACCGAATCGTGTGTATGCGGGATACATGAAACCCATACAGAAACCAATATAATAGTTATAAGGATATTAAAAACTATTTTTTTCATATACAAGTTATTCCTATTTATGATATTTATGCAAATGCAAATATATCAACAGATATATAATTATCAAACAGCAATATAGTGCTTAAAATCAAAAAAATAACTTTTAATTGTTGAAATTTGTAAAAAAAGATAGCAGAAACAAGTTTCTTGTTTGTTTCTGCTATTTTTCATATAATTTTTTACATTCTATTTAATATCATAGCAAGGTTCTGGCAAATTCACTGCTTATATAGTTATCGTATGAAAGACATACCTCTTTTGAGAACTCAAGAGCATAAGAGATAATCTTATCCCAACGTTCAAGTGGTAAATTATTAATTTCTGACTTCTTAATTCCCTCTTTCAGTATGCCATATATTACTCCGGCATTAAAATTATCGCCTGCTCCGATTGTGCTTAATGGTGTAATTGACATGCTTGGATAGTGACGATGACCTTGCGGAGTAAACAAATCAACTCCCTCTTCTGCTGCCGTATATATAAATACAGGACAATAGAAACTCACTTTATCTCGATAGATTTTTTCAGCATCTGTTTCGTTGAACAAGTAGTAAAAATCCTCTTTTGACCCCCTAACTATAGATGCATATTCAAAATTCTCTAATAAAGAGGGCATCATCTGAATTGCCTTATCTGCATGATTTTTTCTAAAATTAGGGTCGTAATATATAATAGTTTCTCGCTCTTGCGCATAATTGAGAAACTCTAATATTTTGGGGCGCAATTCAGGATTGAGGGCATAAAACGAACCTATGAGAAAAACATCATCGGGATCAATACGTGGCCATACCACACTTAATCGGTTCTGAGGATAGTTGGTATAGAATGTATATTGAGCATCGCTATTCTCATTCAAATAGGCTAAGGAGAGGGCTGTCTGTCCGTCGGTAAATTTATCAACGCTTTTTGTGTCAAGACCATTCTCCTGCATAAAAGATATTATGGTATTTCCTACAGCATCATCGCCTACCTCAGATATAAAATGTGCAGGCACTTTTAGCCTGCCCAATGTAACCATAGCATTGAATACCGAACCTCCGGGAACGCCCTTTGTTGGTACTCCGTTCTTAAATACTATATCATAGACTGTTTCGCCTATTCCTATGACTTTTTGCATCTAAAAAAGATTTTCTACTCTTCTCCTCTTGACAATACTCCCAAATATCCTCCATGATGACGAAGGGCATATTGAGATTTGTCAAAATTTATTGCCTTCATTGTTCCAACAACCAATATATCGCCTATAACAGTCATCATTGTTGTTGATGTTGTAGGAGTTAATCCTAATGGACATACTTCGGCAGGACCTCCTGTATATAGACATACATCGGCACGTTTTGCCAACTCTCCCTCATTGTTTCCTGTTATTACTATATATTTAAGATGTGGGCGCAAGCGTGATGCCAACACTAATAGTTCCAATATCTCACGAGTCTTGCCGGAATTTGAAATTACAAGCATTACATCATTCTCTTGTATTACTCCAAGATCACCATGTTGAGCCTCACTTGGGTGTAAAAATATTGCAGGAGTTCCTGTTGAACAGAATGTTGTTGCAATATTCATTGCTATCTGTCCTGCCTTACCCATACCACTTGTAACAAGTTTACCTCCTCTTTTGTTCACATACTCTACAATGAGAGATATTGCTTTCTCATAATTATCTGTTACGGGAATATTCAATATCGCCTCCGCCTCTTTTTGAAGAAGGTCTTTAATTTCGTTTTTTAATTCCATGGTCTTATAGTGTTTCTAAATATTTAATCAAATCAGTAACTCCTGAAAAAACCTTGTAATAGTTTTTATATTCCAACGGAGCAAAATTCTCGGCATATAGTCTATTAATAGAGCTAAACATATCGTCATATATGCCATTTATATTACAAAAAAGAACCTCTTTCTGGTGATAGCCAAGTTTACGTTGTGCTATGGTATTAAAAGCCTCATCAAGAGTGCCAAAACCACCAGGCATAACAACTATCACATCTGAGAGTTCTATTAAAATATCCTTACGATCAGAGAGAGATTGAGATACCACCTTACGGTCAAGGGTATCGCTTACCAAACCTCTATCCAATATAGACTGAGGAATAACTCCGGTTACATCTCCTCCATTACTTTTTACAGTTGAAGCTATTACCTGCATCATTCCTCTGTTTGTGCCTCCATATACCAACTCCTTGCCCGTTGTTCCAATCCATTTGGCAAGCAAACGCGCTTCGTCAAAAAACTTTTCAGCTATATCTTCGTACGAAGAGCAATATATTCCGACACTCTTTATCATTATATCTATATTTAAAATACAAAGATATAATTTTATTTTCAAAATCTTAAAAGCTGTTAGAATTTTATTTCCCTAACAACGAAAGGCAATCAATAAATTGCTCTCAGAATTAATCAAAAATCCAATCTATTGAGAAATTATAATAGATAATACGCATACCTATCTCATCGGTTGCAGTATGGTGTCTGCCAACCTCTACCAAGCACCCTATTGTACCGTCACCAAGGATTGTAAGTGATGAGTACGCACTCATTCCATCAACTAACTGACGTTTTACACTCCATGTTTTACCATTATCTTCGCTTAGATATATTGTCACATTTTCTCGGTCGGTTTTGCTTGCGGGTAATGATTGTATAAGATAATCTTTTCCTCCATGTGTATAACGTAATATATCGCCATTACATGCTGGTTCTATAAGATTGTCTGATACTTTTGCAGGTTGCCATGTTTCGCCTTTTGTTTTTGATATGGCAAATTTGCGATAACCTTTTTCGGGGTTACGAATACTCATCAGAATATCGCCATTGGCAAGTTCAACAACTTTTGCCTCATCACCCCTGTTTCTGGGAGTAGGAGTTGGTGAGTTACGTGATACTTCCCATGTTTTTCCATGATCATCTGAATATACGGCATAGTTGTGTAACTCCCCTTTATCAGGAGTATATCGTGCAGCAACTACAAACATTAATCGTCCGTTACTCAACTGCAATGCATGTCCTGAACCGGCAAACATTCCATACCTTGTACCTCTGCCATACACTCCTTTATATACCTGCTCGGTTATATCGCAAGGGGTACTCCATGTTACACCATTATCGGCACTTTGTGATGTATATATTCGTTGTGGATTTTCGTTGTTTGAATCCCATAATCCTCTGTCACCTGCAAATACAGCAACAAGATTTTTTGTTACGTTATCTAAAACCACTGCTACATCGCCATAGGTTTTACCTTTTAATGAGTCGCCTTGCGCTATGGTTACAGCATCACCCCAAGTTTTTCCGCCATCTATACTACGACGTGCTACTACACTTATGGTATTAGGAAGGTCGGTTAATATATCACCTCGTTTATCAATTAACGCAACCAAAGATCCATCGGCTGCTGTTACTATTGCGGGTATTCTGTAATATTTTGAACCATCTTGATTAAGGTCATAAACAGTATTGCACGCCAATAGAATTTGTCTTAGATTATCATTGGGCAGCTGCTCTATTTGTTGTTCTTCGTCTGCAACTTTTAGGGTATTTATAGTGGCTTTTACTATGTTTCCCTCTTTTGCTTTTTCACTTATATTACAAGTTAACCATATATTGTTTTCGCCTATGGGTAATTTTGTCTTTAATTTACACTCTATATCAACTGTATCGGGAGATACTATTGTCCCCAACAACTCGGCTTGTGAGACATTAAAGACAGTATCAGCTCCTGATGTATATATCTTGAGTTCTGTTACATCTGACAAATTTGTAGTCCCTTGCAATGTTAGCTTTGCATTTTTCAGAGAGGCTTTTGCTTGCGCCACATTAACCATTACTCTTGCAAATGGCTCATTAGTAGAGCCTTGTCCTACATAGTGCTTATAGTATATTTTATTAGCTGTTGTTGTTACCTCTGCTTTCTTACACGATAAAAGCAATGTTGAAACAAATAATGTTACTACTATAAATAAACTCTTATTCATTCTCTTCCTGTTTTATATTTTACCTATCTTTACTGTAATTTATATATCGCAAATATAGTGCAAACCGAGAGCAGAGTCAAACTTGTTTGAACTATGCCAAGGTACAGACTATTTTCACGATAGTTTATCTACCGCAAATATAGTGTTTTTTTCATATTGTTGCCTCATTATATACCTCTTTATGCTTTAATTTCACTCCTCCTGCGATTGTTGGCAGAGGTTCTGAATAACATATATATGTTCCTATACAACGCGTTATTAATATATCGTCGTGATGTCCCTCAATAGCGCCATACGAGCCATTTGGTTTTCGCTCAAAAACATCATGTTCATAACAAGCATCATAATCACGCTCAATATATGCTCCCTCACGCAACATTCTTATCTGATGATTTATAAGCATCAATTTTGTTGAGCGGTTCATATGAAACCCCCAACGCATGGTGTTTGCTCCATGTATCATATTTGATGGCCGGCGTGCATACAAATTTGGATAGTACTCTGATATTGTTTCAAGAATATACTCTGTTGAGTCATCATCGTTACGCTCGGTCTCAAGAGTATTACTCTCAAAGACCAATAGTGCTTGATTATAATATTGAGCTATCTGCACAGCTTTCCAGGCAAGCAGGTCATGGTCAATATGCCCTCTCCATTGTGCTACAACTTCGGGAACTCCGCCATACATCATCCAATAGCGGTCAAACACTACTATTACAGAGTAATCAGCTTTATTGCTTCGCCCTCCAATATCTACAACTGCCACATACCTGTTTGAAATTTTATTTTCGGTTTCGGGTTTACTCCAAATATTGAGTAATCCTCCACTCTCTTCAACAAAACAGATATTTTTCAATGAGGTACGACCTCGGTCTGAATCGGCATAAATATCTCCTACGTAATCAGGTGTGCGACACTCTTTACGTAAACGTTCAACCACTGTATGATGAAAGACCTTTTCGCCCGAATAGTTAAAAGCCTCTACATCATCAGAAGGGTATTCTGCCATCATATCGGCATGATTTGAATATTCTCTCCTTTTGAGCCGATACCACGCTATCGCCTCTAATGTTGCTCCCAATTGCCATAAATGTTTTTCGTATGGTGTAAGGGTGGGTATAAATGAATAATAGTCTTTGACGGGTATAGAGTACATATCTATCTCAAACCAAGGTACAAATACGAATTTTTTATCACTCTCACCTTGCTTTGCTCTTTGGCACTCTTTATGAAAATAGTTTCCTGTACCGTTTGCCGTACTCTCCATTACTATTACCGACAATGGGATTAATGCCACCGAACCGCATACCGACCTCACTAACGACTCCGGTGTTTTTTTGGGTGTACTATTCCAAAATGCCACCTCTGAGAGGTGTGCCATTACAGCATCGGTTCCTCTTACCGATTCTGGCGACTCGGACGAGCCTATTGTTATTTTACTTTGTGTAGCTGATATGATGGAGGTATTACTCATTTTTTCAAATGGTTGAAACTTTATCTCTTCACCACCCTCAATAAGCCACGATGGATAGTTTGCCAACAACTTTGAATACATTCCCTTTATGTTCAATGCAGAATCTTTTAGGTGCGCACATATAACACTATTCCAATTGCGACGATGCACCAACTGTATCCACGCCATATATATTTGAACGAGTGTAGAGCCTCCCCATTGACGAGCCTTTAATAATATTATTCTTATTGGCTTATCTTGAAGCCGCATCTGCTCCATTTCTGACAAAAGTCTGCGTTGCGGACGATTTAATTTAAATAATATATCACTCTCTCCCATCTTATTTTTTATACGAACAAACATTGATGTCCAAAACTCAAAATCATGTTTTATTCGTAATATAAGCCAATGTCGCCAAACTTCATCAACCATTGTTTCGGTTGGTCTCTCTTTCAATGATTTTCTTATAAACTCTTTTATTGAGCCATATCTACGAAACTCTTTTACCAATTCAACCTCCTCCATTGTTTGCGGTATATATTGTATGGGGATAGGCGCATCGGATAAATGAATTATTTTTCTCTCTCCAAGGCTTCCCTCTCCTGTTTGGGGATTATAAAGAGCATTTATAATCTCGTTTCGCTTTTTGTTCTCTTTAATTATTTTTCCGATATCCATAATAGCGACAAAGTAATTAAGTTAATGCCATACTCAAACGGTATAATTATCAATTATTACTTCATCTCTGACAACCGTTTAAGTGTTGAAGCTATTGCCATAAATGAGTGTTTTTCGTCCTCTACCTCTGCAGGTATTCGCTCACGCTTCTCCAATATTTCAATACATTTTATAAGCGTTACCTCATTTGAACACTCGGGGATAAGTTCTCGTAATCGCTTGTAGCACATATCCAAAATCTCTTTTCTTTCTACCGAAATGGTTTCAACCGTTGAATTTCTTTTCTTGCTCATAGTTCTTATAAATTTAACATTCAAAGGCAAAATTATAGGGTGATATTTGCAGTGTGATGTGATAATTAATAAAATAACTTTATTAAACAACTTATTTTTTTGACTATGATTTTTGGATCAATTTTTAATGGTATTATGGCACGTGTTCAGAACCTCCGTGCACAAGAGCAACAGGCTAAAGCCTTTGATATGCTTAAGGCAAATGAGAGTGAACTGCGCAATCTTTTCAACTCGGAATATTATAAAGATTATATTGAGAGAGCCGATGTTCAGCATTTAATAAATTCGGCTAAAGAGTTGCAGAAAGAGAACACCCAACTTCTAAAGAAACGAGCTACTATCATGGGGGGCACAGATGAATTTATTGGGGCTAATCAAAAGAGCAACAATCAAAATATGGCTTCTCTGTTTGGCAATCTTGCTGCTCAAGGTACTACATGGAAAGATAATATTTACAACAATTATCTTAATAGAAATTCTGATTTTACCAATAAGAGGTTTGGTGCTTATACAAATATGGCTAATTTGTTTCAAAACAGTTCAGCCAATGCCCTATCTGAAGCAGGCAAAGGATTTGTCCATATTGATAATGCTCTTGCCAATATTGGAAGTAACTTTTTAAAGACAAAATTTAACTTTTAACCATGATTTACTTATGAAAAAATATAAGACAAATGTTATTGACATATCGTCCGAGACAGATAAGATAGAGAGAGGTGAAGGGTTTTATTCAGTATGCAAAACGGAACATGAAAAGGATATGCGTCCTGCTCGAAAAAACCTCAATATACTGAAAGAGGCTCTGTTTCTCATATCTTCATCGTCTGCTCATTTAAATAATAAAAGTAATTGCTTTTATAAATTATCATCTCTATTAGAGAGGGTATTAAAGAGTTACGGAACTGATAAATGGGATAGTTTTTTACGCAAATTCAAAGTTAAAATAATGAGAATTTGCGAAGATATTAAAAGAGAAAAGAGAGATGAGTTTGATAAAATGTTTAACGATATGAATATTAATAACGATAGTGATGATAGTAACAATTTCAAACTCGACGACAATCAAAAAAACATTATTTACAATATGCTTCTTGCCAACGGTGTAAGCGATGAAGAGGCCATAAACGAACTTTTAAAATATTAATATCATGTTTAATAATAGAAATAGAAATAGAAATACAAACTACTCCTGGGCAAAAAAGAATTCTCAATTACAAGATATTTTCAAAAAGAGATTCAACAACCCAAACAAAGAAAATCAAGGGCCTATAAAACCAGAACTTCAGATGACAGGTAATGAATGGAGTGATAGTTATAATAGAGATGCAAATAATATAATCTCATCGCAAAGAGATGTCTCATTCAATAGAGAGAGACAAAATACGACTCCTGTAGTATCATCATTTGATGACGGACTAAAAGTTTGGGGTAAAACCCTTTCTAATGATTTTGACTATGCAAGAGCTTCATTAGATAAAGCTGCATCAGGAGAGGGGCATCTTAAAGAGAGCATAAACTCTCTTCAAGGCAGATACGACGGAAACCTTGCGGGACAATCAACTGATGTCTTGAAAAATAGAATGAGAGAGATTACAAGAGAGAAGGTTCAAGTCCCTTTCCCCGGCATGAACCCTACTCACCAATTATCTCTTAATCAAATGCACAATCCTGCTCTTGATACAGAGTATGATTTACTTGATAATATCTCTAAAATGAAAGAAGCCGGAGCTGACGAAAATGAGATAAACTCCTTTATTGACGGTCTTTATACTAAAGGAGGAGAGGCAACTCAAAGAGTTGATAATGTATTAAATGATGCGACAAAAATTCCACAAACAAAAGGTTGGGCTACTGTTGGTAGTGTTGGAGCTTCGTTAAGCGAAGCAGCTATACCTATTGTTGCTTCGGCTTTAAACCCTGCTTTGGGTTTTGCAACAAGTGCTGCCACATTGGGTGGTGCTGTTGCTCGCAGTATGACTCAAGCTCAAAAAGAGATTGACTTACACGAAAAACAAAACGGAGAAACAATATCTCCCAAAATGAAAAATATATATACAATGGGAGTTGCTGCTTCAGACTTGATATTAGGAGGTTTAATGCAATCGCACTACTTAAGGAATGTTGATATACCGGCTCTAAGTGGTATGCGAAAGGGTATTCTAAACAAATTGGTTAA
This sequence comes from Bacteroidales bacterium, assembly GCA_017935575.1. Taxonomy (GTDB): domain Bacteria; phylum Bacteroidota; class Bacteroidia; order Bacteroidales; family G3-4614; genus Caccoplasma_A. The sequence continues at coordinate 26,093 of JAGBHI010000059.1, forward strand.
GAACCCCGGTGCTATGCAGGAGGTAAATCAATTACTAAAAAACTCCGGCAAATTAGCCATTGGGCAAGGTGCGGCATCAAGTGCATCGGAAATTTCGAGAAATGTATTAGGTCTGATATATAAAAACCCTGATGAATTTCCTGAAATGAGTACGATACTTAACGATGTTATGATGTCGGGAGTTGCCGGTGCTGCAGGAGGTTTTGTTTTGGGTGGTTTATCAGGTGGTGTAAGAAACAGCATCAGAGGTAATAACCCCTCATACAAACTTAACCTGCCTGACGAGGAGCCTATGTTTGACCTTAAGGGTATGACTCTTAGAGAGCATTTGGAGAAAAACTCGCCCGAGTGGAGAAGACTAAATCAACAAAATGGTGGTGAGTATAAACTTAATCTGCCTGACGAGAAGCCTATGTTTGACCTAAAAGGTATGACTCTTAGAGAGCATTTGGAGAAAAATTCACCCGAGTGGAGAAGACTAAATCAACAAAATGGTGGTGAATATAAACTTAACCTGCCTGACGAAGAACCTATGTTTGACCTAAAGGGTATGACTCTTAGAGAGCATTTGGAGAAAAACTCGCCCGAGTGGAGAAGACTAAATCAACAAAATGGGGGTGAATATAAACTTAA
>JAGBHI010000060.1 GCA_017935575.1 Bacteroidales bacterium
AGGAGAATCGTTCCGTTTGCCAACTTCAAACGAAATGAAACAAATAGTGTCATATATTACATTTAAATCGCCCGTGAACTATGTATGGTGTAACGATTACAAAGATGATGTTAATTTGTATTCGGCAGGTCCTGAGGGTCCTGATATCCCTGTAACTCCTTCAACTCGTTTGGTTTTTGGAAAAAATAGTTCTGTTCAAAGTATAAGTATGACTTATAAAAACAAAACTATCGGTTTTGTGATAATAAAGGAATAACATACCCCCTTAATCATAATTACACAAAAAGAGTTGCATATCTAACAATGCAACTCTTTTTGTTATATCTAACAACTGATACTCTTTTTTCCGGACAGAGCATGCTCTGTCCGCAGTTTTTAGTTTTTAGTTGTCGGTTTCGTAAACTCAACTGTCCTATGGGTAGTTAACAAACATTCGTTTGTTGAATCTGCTCACGCTCGGCATAGTTTATGCAGGCATAACTCTGCACTTGCTTACTCGCAGATTTGTCAGTTGTCTCAAGTAGGGACGGAGCACGCTCTGTCCGCTTAAGATAACTATGTAAAAACATAGTAATTCATAGTAACCCTAATAGTCTTAGTTAGCTAAAAACTACCCGTAGGGCGGCACTTTGTGCCGACAACTAACAACTTATAGCTTATAGCTGTCAGCTATAATAGTTGAATATTATGCTTTAAACACTCCTCAATTTGTTCTTCGGGCCAGATGCTGGCTTGAACTTCGCCAATATGAGCCTTTTGAAGCAGGTACATGCACAAACGTGATTGTCCTATACCTCCACCAATAGAGAGTGGTAGTTCGTCGTTCAACAACATCTTGTGGAAGCTCAATTCGGCACGCTCGGGACATCCTTTTATTTGTAATTGGCTTCTTAATGCAACCTTGTCAACCCTTATTCCCATTGATGAAAGTTCAAATGGTATATCCAAAATAGGGTTCCATAGCATAATATCGCCATTTAAACCTCTGTAACCGTCGCTATTCATTGTTACCCAATCGTCATAGTCGGGAGCGCGTCCGTCGTGAGGTTCGCCGTTTGATAGGTCTGAGCCTATACCAATTATAAATACTGCACCATATTTCTTTGTTATCTTTGCCTCGCGTTCTTTTGGTGTGCAGTCGGGGTATAGTTGAAGTAACTCCTCTGAGTTTATGAATGTTATATTCTCAGGTAAGAAAGGTGTAATGTGAGGGAAGCTCTCATAAACTTCCATCTCCAACTCCTTTATAATGGCATATAGCTTATTTACAGTCTCTTTAAGATATTCAAGGTTACGCTCTTTTTCTGTAATTACCTGTTCCCAATCCCATTGGTCAACGTATAAAGAGTGTAAGTTGTCTAAATCTTCGTCGCAACGTATGGCATTCATATCGGTATATATACCATAACCGGGCGATATACCGTATGCTCCCAATTTCATGCGTTTCCATTTTGCAAGCGAGTGCACTACTTCGGCACGTTTGCCCATACACTTTATGTTAAACGATACGGGAGCCTCTTTACCACTTAAATCGTCGTTTATACCTGTTCCTGACAATACAAATAGGGGAGCAGTTACGCGACGTAGATTTAGTTTCTTTTTAAGTTTGTCTTGAAAAGATACTTTTAGGGTTTTTATTGCCTCCTCGGTAGTTTCGGGTAGCAATTTAAGTTTATAGTTTCTTGGTATTATAAGTGCCATCTCAAAAAAATGTATAAATATTTTGCGAATATAGTAAAAATAGCGTTGCTGTTCAATATGTTTTGCTATAAAAATATTACAAATATCTATTATCGGGGTATATTAAATATATAAGTCGTAACTTTTTGTATATATCAAGTTGTGCTTTCCAACGAGCCTTTATCTCCTCTTCGCTTTTGCCATTAATAATATCTGTGCGGAGTTGTGCATCGCCTGCCAATTTCTCAAAAAAGTTATTTGCGTTAAAAAACTTCTCTTTATTTGTTGAGTTTTTATACATCTTAATCAGGTATTTTAGAGTAAATCCGCAAGGGTTATCCTCTCCTCTTAAATCAATGCCGTAGCAGACTCTGTCTTTGTACATGGGGTTTTTATCAAATCCCTCAATCGCTTTTGGTGTAAATGTAAAATCTCCCAAATTTTTGTCCGGTGCACCAACTATCTGAAATGGGCTGTATGTGCCACGCCCCACGCTTATTGTGGAGCCTTCAAAAAGGCATAGCGAGGGGTAGAGCATAATACTTTTTGTGTTGGGTAGGTTTGGCGATGGTTTTATTTTTAGTTCGTATGGCTCTCCATGCTTCCAATTCTCAACTTTTATAACATTCAGAACAAGATTTTGGGTGTTACCCCAATTCTCGCCTTTAATCATTTGGGCAAGTTCTCCAACGGTAAGCCCATGCATGATAGGCAAGGGGAGTGTGCCAACAAAAGATTTTAGCTTCATATCCAAAACTGCACCATCAACATAGTCGTTAGGGTTGGGACGGTCTAATACAACAAATTCTTTACCATACTCTGCTGCCGCCTGCATGGCATAATACATGGTTGATATATATGTGTAAAATCTTGCACCTACATCTTGAATATCAAAAATTAATATATCAATGTCTTGTAACTGCTCTTGCGTGGGCTTTTTGTTTTTACCATACAACGAAACAATTTTTACTCCGCTTTTTGTGTCAATGCCGTCCTTTACACTCTCTCCTGCATCGGCATTGCCCCTAAATCCGTGTTCCGGTGCAAAGATTGTTTTAATGTTTGCTCCTCTTGCCTTTAAAGTGTCAACCAAGTGTGTGCCGTTTTCGGTTACAGAGGTTTGGTTTACGATAAGAGCAATATTTTTATCTTTGCAGATGTTCAAAATCTCATCAATCTTATCAGCTCCGCACTTTACTTTTGCGCTTATGCTAATGAGAGGGAATATTATTAATAGCAATATATATCTTTTCATTACCATCAAATTTTAGTAGTTATGCTACAAAATTAAACAAACCTTTGCCCGAAACAAAAAAAATAACTAAAATTGCAATACTCTATTATAGGATTAAATTATGAAAAAGATAATAATATTATCGTTACTCTTGATTTTGGGTGCATCATCTGATATGTTGGCTCAGCAAACAGCAGAGCAGGATAGTGTAATATTTTCTCGCACATGTTCATTTGAAAGCTCTATTGATGTGCTTGGTTTTGAAAAACGGTTAAAGGATAAAAACGAGTTATATATTGTGCGTAATAACTTGTTGCAAACAATAACCTTGATAAAGTTACGCGTATATTACAAAACAACTGAAGGTGATATGTTGGATTATCGCGATGTAACCCTTGAAGGTGAGTTATTACCTGCAACCACAAAGCATTTTGAAGTGCCGAGCTTTGATCAAGGCAAACGCTACTACTATCATCAATCAACAGGCGATAACCCCAAACTTGAGGGCTATCCATTTAAAATAACTTACGACCTTTTACGCTACGATATTGCAGTAACTAAGTAGCTATCAGCTATCAGTTGTTAGTTTTTAGTTGTCAATCAAGTAGGGACAGAGCATGCTCTGTACGAAGAATCTATTTTCCTGATTTTGGTTGACTGTTTTCGGACACCACTCCGTCGCATAGGAGTTATGCTCCCCCATACTGCGGTCGGATTAACATTCAGTTAATCCTATTTGCAAAAACAAATACCTTGTATGCATGCTGTGTCCCTACTTATAAGGTTGTAATGCTCTAATCCCTAATTATATATGCCTAATAACTAAAAGCTGAGTATGCTCTGTCCGAAGAGAGGGGTATCAAAAGCTAACAACTGATAGCAATTAAACATAACCCACAACATAAATGTTATAAAGAGGGATAACTCAAAAGGGTTATTTCTCTTTATTTTTTATGTTTAATTTTAAATGGAGGACAAATTATGATGCCTGTAAAAAAAGGTCAAAGTTGGTTGCCTGTAATCTTTCACGATTTTTTTGGTAACGAGTGGATTGAACGTACTAAAAGCAGCTCAACCCCTGCTGTAAACATTATTGAAAAAGATAATGAGTATGAGGTTCAGATTGCAGCTCCGGGTGTGTGTAAAGATGATATAAGTGTTCATATCAACGAAGATAATTATCTTGTTGTTACGGTTGAGGAGAAGAAAGAGAACGACGAAAAAGATAAAAAAGGCAAGTTCCTTCGTCGAGAGTTCTCATACTCTCAGTTTCGTCAAACATTGGCATTGCCCGATAATATTGAGCCTGACAAGATAGAGGCAACTCAAAAAAACGGAATACTCAAAGTTGTTATTCCCAAAAAGGCGTTGCCCGCACCTAAAGAGCCAAAGCGTATTGATGTGAAATAGTTATCGTCTTATTCGCCATGTATAGTTTCTGTCAATAGAGTTTTTTCCGCGTATGGCAAATTTGATATTCTCTATCGGGCGAACAAAATCATAAATGAGAGCCTCATAACCATTAATCCCTGCGTTTAATGTTTTTGAGGCTTTGCTTATAACAATGCTTTGGTATAAATAGCGTATTACAAAAAATAGAGTAGCAAAATATATCAAGAGAACGTTTGAGAAGATACCAAACAGAACAACACCTATTGTTGCCACGTAATATAAAATTGATGTTATCTGCCCTAAAGCAAATATAAAATGAGCCGATGTCTTTAGCATTTTTCCTGTAAACGAGCGACGCAAACGCATCTCTCGCAAATCGCCATTAGCATCGTGTAATATATTCTCTATTGCTGACTCGGGCGATAATTCAACGCGAGTGTTCCCCCTTTTCATAATCTCGTTAAGGAAAATATCATCTTCGCCATACTGAATGGCAAGATTACTTGAGAATCCTCTGTTTTCAAAAAAGAGCGATTTGTTTATAAACATATTTGTTCCCTCTCCCATGTAGGGGCGTTGCATTATGGCGTAGCTAAAGTATTTGAGTTTGAAAAATAGTCTGTAAAAGCGGTATGCCCATTTTATCTTTTCGTTTCCACTCTCAAAACTATTGCCAATAACAATATCAATATCGGGTATAAAGTTTCGTGTCATGCTTGCAAGCCACTTATCTGAAATAGGACGGCAGTTGGCTTCGGTAAATCCTACTATGTCGTATTTTGCTGCTTTTACTCCAACGGTTAGAGCAAGTTTTTTTCTGCTTAATGAGTGAGCCCCTTCGGGTACGTAGGTGTAACTTAAATTAGCATATTTCTCTTTAAGTAGGGTAATGGCATCTTTTAAATCGCTATCTGAACCATCATTGACAACAACAACCTCAAAATTGGGATAATCTTGTTCAAGAAAGGCTTTTATGTTTTTTTCAAAATCGGCAAAGTTCTCGTTACAATAAACAATAACCGAGACGTTGGGCTTTGCTGCGCTAAACCATATTTTGTTACGTTTTTCTCTCTTTGCATAGCCTGCAGGCTTTGCAAAAATGCCACAATAAAAGATTGTTTGAACTAACCAAATTGCTGCCAAAGTAGCGAGGCAATATAGTTCAATATCAGAAAAGTTATAAAAGAAAAAATTATATATAAACATTATGTTTCAGAGTGTTCAGATAATCTGTTATTTTAATTCGTCGTTTTTGATAATATCCTTAACGCGTTCGGCAATTGAGTCATACTCTTTTGATGCAAGAAAACGATTAATGGCATCAACATGACCAAAATGGTGTAGGTCGCTACCAACAAATGATATATATCCTTTATTAATAAGCCACATGGCGGTTTCTTTCTCTCGTTCGCCATGATAACCTGTCAAAGAGAGCAGATTTATTTGAAATTCACAACCTGCATCAAATAGTTCACCATAAACATCTTTATTCCTTTGATAGTAGCTATATCTTTCGGGGTGAGCCAAAATAGGTTTTATATCTTTAAGTTGAAGCTCGTATATAATATTCTTGATATCTATTGGAGGCTGAACAAAAGAGTTCTCAATAAGCAGATAATTGTTTTTTAATAAAATCAGGTCGTTGTTCGCCATAAGTCTTTTAAATCCTCCGTCAAGCCTATATTCTGACGAATATGAAACAGGCATCTCAATGCCCATGTCCAGCATATAAGTTGAGAGTTTCTCATAAGCACACTTTATTGTATATGTGCTATTTTCAAAACACTCTTCGGCAATATGAGGAGTAGCTATAACATTCTCAATACCCCAACTCTTCATCGCGCTCAATAATGCTAAGGATATTTCGGTGTTAGGCGAACCATCATCAATACCCGGTAGTATATGAGAATGAATATCTGTTGTATAAAACAGCTTCTTAGGCTCCGCTTTTGCTTTGTTTTTAAATAGACCAAAAAACATTTTTATTACTTGCATTAAATCAAATGCGAAGATACACTATTTTTTTGACAAATTATAACTTTTCTCCGCTATAGAATAGGTGATGTTTTATATAAGACGGACTATGATAATCTCTCCGCTAAAAATAATTTCCTAAAAAACAGCATTAAACTTTTTGTTATCTTAAAAATTATCAGTAAATTTGCACGCCATTACGAGAGAACTATACGCACGCTACCAACGTGCATACTAATTCGGAAACAATTAAAAGACTATATAACAATGAAAAAAGGACTTCACCCCGAAAATTACCGCGAGGTTGTTTTCAAAGATATGTCGAACGAAGAGATTTTTATCACACGTTCAACAGTAGCAACAAAAGAGACAATTGAGGTTGATGGAGTAACTTATCCTTTGGTAAAACTTGAGATTACCAATACATCACACCCATTCTTCACAGGTAAACAAAAACTTGTCGATACTGCAGGTCGCGTAGATAAGTTCATGAGCCGTTACGCAAAATTTACTAAGAAGAAATAATTGTTATAATGCAATATAAAAATAGCCCAATCTTTTACAGGTTGGGCTATTTTTGTATGTTATGGGTTGTTATAAAGAGTAATCTACTTCGTTGTTATAAAAAAGTAGGTACAGAGCATGCTCTGTCCGGGTTTTAGGTTATTAATACCTCCCCTCTTTAAGGAGAGGGGTAGGTGTGGGGAGATTAATTTTTAAAAATTAACTCATTGTTTTCAGCATCAATAATAATAGGTCTACTCCTATCAACTTTTTGGGCAAGTAACTCTTTTGAGAGGTGGTTAAGCACATCGCGGTGGATAACTCTCTTAACAGGGCGTGCGCCAAATTGTGGGTCGTAGCCCTCGTGAGCAATAAATTTAACAGCCTTATCGGTAAACTCAAGAGTAATACCGTTGCCGGCCAAAAGTTTCTTAACGCTGTTTAGTTGAATTGAAACAATTTCACCAATCTCCTTTTCGTTAAGCGGTGCAAACATTATAATATCATCAATACGGTTTAAGAACTCAGGGCGAACACTCTGTTTCAATAACTCCATAACTTCGTTTTTGCTCTTTTCAATAATCTCTTCGCGATTGTTTTCGTTAATACCCTCAAAGTTTTCGCGAATAAGCGAAGAGCCTATGTTTGAGGTCATAATAATAATGGTGTTCTTAAAGTTTACAACCCTGCCTTTATTATCGGTCAATCGTCCATCGTCAAGAACCTGAAGCAATGTGTTAAACACATCGGGGTGAGCCTTCTCAATCTCGTCAAACAATACAACTGAGTAGGGTTTGCGTCTGATAGCTTCGGTAAGTTGACCGCCCTCATCATAACCGACATATCCCGGGGGAGAACCAATCAAACGAGTAACGCTGAATTTCTCTTGATATTCGCTCATATCAATACGTGTCATCATATTTTCGTCATCAAAGAGATATTCGGCAAGAGCCTTTGCCAACTCGGTTTTACCAACACCTGTTGTTCCTAAGAATATAAACGAACCTATGGGGCGTTTGGGGTCGCTCAAACCTGCACGACTACGTCTTACGGCATCAGAAACAGCTTTGATAGCATCTTCTTGTCCTACAACTCTTTTGTGTAGCTCCTCTTCAAGGTTAAGAAGTTTTTCGCGTTCGCTCTGCAACATCTTTGTTACAGGAATACCTGTCCAGCGCGATACCACATCGGCAATATCATCGGCTGTAACCTCCTCTTTAATCATTGCCGAGTCGCCTTGCAATGTTTTTAAATGCTCTTGAATTTCGGCAATCTCTTTCTCTTTGCCAACAATTTTAGCATATCTAATTTCTGCAACCTTACCGTAATCACCCTCACGTTCTGCTCTCTCTGCCTCGTATTTAAGATTTTCTATATCAATCTTATTTTGTTGAATTTTATTAACTAAATCCTTCTCTGATTTCCACTTTGCACTGTATCTCTTCTCCTCCTCTTTAAGGTTGGCTATAGCTTTGTTTAACTCCTCAAGTTTCGCTTTGTCGTTTTCGCGTTTAATAGCTTCACGCTCAATCTCCAACTGTTTTACTCTACGGCTTATCTCGTCTAACTCTTCGGGTACAGAGTCAACCTCCAATCTCAATTTAGCAGCAGCCTCGTCCATAAGGTCAATGGCTTTGTCGGGTAAAAATCGGTCAGTGATATATCTTGCCGATAGTTGAACCGAAGCTATAATAGCATCGTCTTTAATACGTACTTTGTGGTGGTTCTCGTAACGCTCTTTCAAACCTCTTAATATAGATATTGTACTTAACTCGTCAGGTTCGTTAACCATAACAATCTGGAAACGTCTCTCAAGAGCCTTATCTTTTTCAAAGTATTTTTGATATTCGTCAAGAGTGGTTGCTCCAATTGAACGTAACTCGCCACGTGCCAAAGCAGGTTTTAGAATGTTTGCTGCGTCCATAGCGCCTTCGCCTTTGCCTGCTCCAACAAGGGTATGAATTTCGTCAATAAACAATATTATCTCTCCGTCCGAGCTTATAACTTCGTTTACAACAGCTTTTAGTCGCTCTTCAAACTCTCCTTTATATTTTGCTCCTGCAACCAAAGCTCCCATATCCAATGAGAATAGCTCTTTATGTTTAAGATTTTCCGGTACATCGCCTCTTACAATACGATGAGCAAGACCTTCGGCAATAGCAGTTTTACCTGTTCCGGGTTCTCCAATAAGAATAGGATTGTTTTTGGTTCTACGGCTTAGAATTTGCAAAACACGTCTAATCTCATCATCTCTACCAATAACAGGGTCTAACTTCCCCTCTCTTGCACGTTCGTTTAAGTTTATGGCATATTTGCTTAGAGCATTATATGTCTGTTCGGCATTTGCATCATCGGCCTTTTTGCCTTTACGCAATTCGTCAATGGCATTGCCCAAACCTTTTTCGCTGATGCCTGCATCTTTCATAAAAGTAGCAACTTTGCTCTTTGTCAATAAAAGAGCCATAATGATACTCTCCATTGATACAAATTGGTCGCCACACTTTTTAGAGTACTCAACGGCTTTCTCCAAGACAGAGTTACACTCACGGCTCAAATAGGCCTCGCCACCATTTACTTTGGGCAACATCCCAATCTCTCTATCAATACTGCTCTTTAACATTTGACTGTTTGCTCCAATTTTGTTAAACAGAAAATCTGCAACTGAGCCGTCAGTCTCCATTATACCTTTAAAAAGATGAACGGGCTCAATTGATTGATTGCTGTTCCTTTTTGCAATATCTAAGGCTTTTTGAACAGCCTCTTGCGATTTAATTGTAAAATTGTTAAAGTTCATATCTAATTTCTCCTTTCGTTTTCATTAAAACCTTTACTATTGAATTAACAAAATAAATGCCACCTCTTAAAAT
>JAGBHI010000061.1 GCA_017935575.1 Bacteroidales bacterium
GAACTTGTGATAGTCTCTGTTTTTGTTTCAGCAAAATATCTCAAAGTATATGTTCCTGCCGAAGGAACATTTAATGTATAGGTTTTATTGCTGTAAGCTGTTCCTGAGTAACCTATATGGTAATCTTTAGCTACAACATTACCGTTTGAATCTAAAATATCAACACCTGTTGTGTTTAACCTATGGTTTCCTGTTGCGTAATTGAATGTGAACGAAACGTTTCCTGAAGCAGAAATGCTTACTTTGCCTTCCGCTGATTGTATTTGAGAAGAAGAAAATCCTAACGAAATAATGTTTGAAGGTACGCTACTTGGAGTTCCCCAGCTCTCGGGTGTCCAAGATGTGGGCGAGAAAGTTGTTGAAGAAGATGAGCTTCCAACACTATTTATACCGTCTGGGTTTTCAATACCTGCAAATATTTTTGAAGAAGCAAGAGGAGCTCCTCTTACAGTACCCTTAACTTCCACTACATCAGCATCGGCAGTAAGGTTGTATGTTAAAGGAATTATATTTGTCATGGCTGTATTTGCAGATGCAGTGATGTCTAACTCAGTACGAAGGTAATGAGAACCATCACGCAAAACCGCTCTCCATTCAAGCGAAAGAGTGCTGTAAGTATATTTTACAGTCAAAACCTTTCCGTTGTATTTTTCTGATGCTTTTATTGCTGAGCTGTTGCCTGTTATAGTTGAGATAACAGGTTGTGAACTCATCGTCATTTCAGAGGCTTTAACTATTGTTCCGTTACCTAATGTAATTGTAAAAGGCTCTGAACCTCCGTCAAGTTGTAATGCTTCGCAACCATTGAAATATAGGTCGCCATTACTCATAATAAACTCAGCCTCTAACAGATTGTTGTAAAGAACCCATCTGGTTGATTCTGATACTGCTTGTGCTTGTCCCGGCTTTTCTGTTGAGGGGAACTCTACTGATGCAGCATTTGCAATATGAACGCATAACATCAGTATGAAAATCATTGCAAAATGTGTAAATTTTTTCATGGGTAAAAATATATTATAATTTAATTACATCTCTTTTATTTTTGTAAATAGCAATTGGTATAATTTCGTAAATAAATTATATCTGTTGTAAAGATACAAAAAAATAATGAAAGTATCTATGTAATGAATTAAAAATATGGTTTTTTGCAAACAGAGTCAGTAAATATTGATAGATAAAAAGTTTAAGTGATATAGTTTGGCTATGAAAAGAAGTACTTTCAGAATATTATTCTATTTAAAGCGTAATGCTCTTAAGAAAAATGGTCTTGTCCCTATCATGTGCCGTATTACAATAAACGGAGCTATATCTCAATTTAGTTGTAAGTTGGAGACAGATGAGAAATTGTGGGACGTAAAAAGCGGGAAGATATCAGGTAGAAGTTTTGCTGCACAAGAGATTAATCAGTTGTTGGATAAAATCAGAATAGGTATTGTAAAGGCTTACCATGAGGTGATTGAGAGAGATGGTTACGTAACAGCCGAAAAGGTGAAAAAACAATTTTTAGGAGTAGAGCAAAGTTGTAAAACATTACTATCTCTTTTTAAGCAATATAATGAAAATTATTCAAGGCAGGTGGGAAAAATTAGAAGTCAACGTAGTTATTGGAAATACTGTACGGTTTATAATCATCTGCAAGAGTTTATAAGGTTTAGGTATAATGTTGAGGATATATCATTACGTGAATTATCATCAACATTTATCACAGATTTTGAACTCTATTTACGTACCGAGAAGAACCATTCTACCAATACGGTATGGTCTTATATGATGCCTCTTCGTAGTGTTATATATGATGCCATAAACAGAGGTTGGTTGCAACGTAATCCATTTTATGCCTATCGCATTATAAGAGAGGAGACCCAAAGAGAGTTCTTAACCAGAGAAGAGATAACAATGCTTATAAACAAGTCATTCAAAAGGAAAAATTATGAATTGATACGTGATTTGTTTATTTTTTGCTGTTTTACGGGTTTTAGTTGGAGAGATATGTATAATTTGACTAATGATAATCTTTTAATATCGTTTGATGGGCATTTATGGATTAAAACAAACAGACAAAAAACAAAGACGGAAACAAGTATGCGTTTGCTTGATACCGCAAAACATATTATTGAAAAGTATAAAGGCGTAGCAGAGAATAACAAACTCTTGCCTGTTCCCTCTTATGCAAACTGTCGTCATGCAATAAAAGTAATGGCAAAATTGTGTGGTATAAAGAAGAATATTTGTTGGCACACAAGTAGGCATAGTTATGCTACTACTATCTGTCTTACTAATGGAATGCCTATAGAGACGCTGTCAAAATTGATGGGGCATACAAGTATAAGAACAACTCAAATTTACGCAAAAATAGTAGCTCAGAAAGTAAGTAATGATATTGAATCTTTGTCAAAGAAGATAGAGCCAATTGAAAAACTTATATGTCATCTCATTTAAATATTCATTTCTAAATCGTTACCAATATTTGCGATATTACAAATCGGGCTTGTGTGTCAGTGTGTTATAAAGGTATTTATTATCCTTACAACAGATAATAACTTCTCAGTATAAAAATAGTTCTCAAAAAATTTTTGTAATTCAAAGAAAAAGAGTACTTTTGCACGCCGATTATATCCAAAAAGTGAGAAAATTGATGCGGATAAAGGTTTCAAGTGTGTTCGGAGACCCTATTCGTGTCAGGATTTAAATGTTTAATAATTAAAAAGATAAAAAGTGGATACATTAAGTTACAAGACAGTATCTGTCAGCAAAGCAGCTGCAAACAAAGAGTGGCTTGTTGTTGATGCAACAGATCAAGTTTTGGGCCGTTTAGCATCAAAAGTGGCTAAAATTTTGAGAGGTAAATATAAACCTTGTTTTACTCCCAATGCTGATTGTGGAGATAATGTAATTATCATCAATGCCGATAAAGTTAAACTTACCGGTAAAAAATGGAGCGACAAAATTTATTTGAACTACACAGGTTATCCCGGTGGTCAAAGAGAGATTACTCCTGCAAAACTTATGCAGAAGAGCGAGTCTAAATTAGTCCTCAGAGTTATTAAAGGTATGTTGCCCAAAAACAGACTTGGAGCACAACTTCTTCGCAACGTTTACGTATATGCAGGAAGCGAGCATCCTCACGCTGCACAACAACCTAAAGCAATAGATATAAACACTCTTAAATAAGCATAAGCATAATGGAAACAGTTAACGCATTAGGAAGACGTAAAGCTGCTGTAGCACGTGTTTTCGTAAAAGAGGGTAATGGTGTAATTACTATCAACAAAAAAGAACTTGCAAAATATTTCCCATTGGAGATAATGCAATATGTAGTAAAACAACCTCTAATTAAATTGGGAGTTACAGAGAAATACGATATTAAAGTAAATCTTAACGGTGGTGGTTTTAAAGGACAAGCTGAGGCATTGCGTTTGGCAATTGCTCGTGCTCTTGTTAAAATCAACCCAGAGGACAAACCCGCTCTAAAATCAGAGGGCTTTATGACTCGCGACCCACGTGTTGTTGAGCGTAAAAAACCGGGACGTCCCAAAGCAAGAAAGAGATTCCAATTCAGCAAACGTTAATATTTGCCGCATAGGAATTTTAATTGGACGTTTAGTATCCAAATTGCAAGGACTCTTTTTGGAAAATATAGGATTAGAAGTAAATTGGAATTTTTATTTAACAAGCAATGTTTGTTGATTTTGCAGAATTCCTAATTAACATAAAAGATTACCTTGCGATTGAATAAGTAGAATGTAAACGAATAAATAAAAAGAAAAACAATGTCACTAACAACATTTGAACAATTACTCGAAGCAGGAGTACACTTTGGTCACTTAACACGTAAATGGAACCCCGCAATGCGTCCTTATATCTTTATGGAGCGCAACGGAATTCACATCATTGACCTAAATAAAACAGTAGTAAAAATTGACGAGGCAGCATCTGCATTGAAGCAAATAGCTAAATCAGGAAAAAAAATCCTTTTTGTTGCAACAAAAAAACAAGCTAAACAAGTAGTAGCTGACAAAGCAACAGAGGTAGGTATGCCTTACGTTATTGAGCGCTGGCCCGGAGGTATGTTGACAAACTTCCCTACTATCCGCAAAGCTATCAAAAAGATGAACTCTATTGATAAAATGATCAAAGACGGAACTTTTGATAACCTTTCAAAACGTGAGAAATTGCAAGTAACTCGTCAACGTGCAAAATTGGAGAAAAACTTGGGTAGCATCGTAGATCTTACTCGCCTTCCCGCAGCACTTTTTGTTGTTGACGTAATGAAAGAGCACATTGCTGTTGCAGAGGCTAACCGTTTGGGTATTCCTGTATTTGCTATGGTTGATACAAACTCTGATCCTTCAGACGTTGATTTCGTAATACCTGCAAATGACGATGCTTCAAAATCAATTGATGCAGTTTTGAGCGCACTTTGTGGAGCAATTACAGAGGGTCTTGAGGAGCGTAAAGTAGAGAAAGCTGATTCAGAGGCTGCAGAGGCTCAAGCTGAAGAGGGTGCAGAGGAGAAAAAAACTCGCAAAACTCGCGCACGTATCCGCCGCGAGGCTCCCGCAGAAGAGGCTCCAGTAGCAGAACCTAAAGCAGAGACTGAAGAGTAATTAATAACATATTAAAATTATAGAATATGGCTGTTTCAATTCAAGATATTACAAAACTTCGCAAAATGACAGGTGCAGGTATGATTGACTGTAAAAATGCACTTGGCGAAGCAAACGGCGATTTTGACAAAGCAGTTGAGTTGATTCGCAAACGTGGTCAAGCTATCGTTGCAAAACGTGAGGATCGCGATGCATCAGAGGGTTGCGTTCTTGCTGCAGCAAAAGACGGATTTGCAGCAATCGTAGCTTTGAAATGTGAAACTGACTTTGTTGCAACAAATGCAGACTTTGTTGCACTAACTCAAACAATCCTTGACAAAGCAATGGAGGTTCGCCCTGCAGATACTGAGGCACTTCTTGCTATTCAAGTTGACGGACGTTCACTTTCTGATCTTATCACTGATCGCAGTGGTGTAACAGGTGAGAAAATGGAATTGGGAGGTTATGTATTCTTAGAGGCTGCTTCAACAATCTCATACATACACCCAGGAAACCGTTTGGCTACAATCGTAGCATTCAACAAAGAGTTGGAGTATCAAGTAGCTCGCGACGTAGCAATGCAAGTAGCAGCAATGAATCCTATTGCTGTAACTCGCGAAGAGTTCCCTGCAGAAGTTGTTGAGAAAGAGTTTGAGATTGCAAAAGATAAAGCACGTCAAGAGGGTAAACCTGAGGCTATGCTTGACAAAATTGCACAAGGACGTATCAACAAATTCTATCAAGAGAATTCATTGTTAGAGCAAGCATTTGTTAAAGAGAACAAAATCTCTATCAAACAATATTTAGAGTCAAAAGATAAAGAGTTGACTGCAACAGCATTCAAACGCTTTACTCTTAACGCTGAATAATTATTGATTAGAATCAATAAGATTAACGGGAGCAACCTTGAGTTGTTCCCGTTTTTTATTTCAAAAAAATAAAGTAATATTTTTTATTTTCACACGTTATTTAAGTAGTTATATTTGCAATAAAATTAGTTTGTATGAGAAATATATATGCTACAAGACAGAAGTTTAAGATAGTTTTTGTTGTAATATCCTTATTGCTGGTTTGTGTATTTTTGTACATATCTGACAAGTTAGTACAAGATCTTTCGGAGGAAGAGCGTAATAAAATGGAGATATGGGCAGAGGCAACACGTTTGGCGGCAAGTGATGTAAATACCGATTTAGGATTAATATTAAAAATATTACGCAGTAACTCATCTATTCCTGTAATAATAGTAGATGAAAAAGAAAATATACTGCATAGTGCAAATATAACAAATCAAGACACTGAATACTTGTCAAAGAAGTTTCAGACATTTAAAGAGAAAGGTAATCTTATTGAGATACCAATTGATAAAGATGTAAAGCAATATTTATATTATGACGACTCTATTTTATTGAAATATTTAGCTCTATTCCCATATGTGCAATTGGGAGTAATGATACTCTTTATTCTTATAGCCTACATTGCGTTAATGAATAGTAAGCGCGCTGAACAAAATCAGGTTTGGGTAGGGCTGTCAAAGGAGACGGCACATCAATTAGGTACGCCAATATCGTCATTAATGGCATGGCTTGAAGTTTTGCAGATGAATGAAATTGATAAAAATCTGCTTGCCGATATGACAAAAGATGTAAAACGCTTGTCTGTTATAGCAGAGCGTTTTTCAAAAATAGGCTCAACACCGGAGCTAACTCCTGAAAGTCTTGCAGAAGTTGTACGCTCGTCGGGAGAATATATGCGTCGAAGAGTCTCTAACAGGGTTGATTTTAAAATTGATATTAATGTGCAAGAGGCTAAGGTGAATTTGTGTGTGCCATTGATGGAGTGGGTAGTTGAAAATTTATGTAAGAATGCCATTGATGCAATGGAGGGAGAAGGAAAATTATCGCTTTCTCTTTTACAAGATGAAGATATGTGCTATATAGATGTAATAGACACAGGAAAAGGAATAGCTCGAAAAAATTTTAAAACAGTATTTCGTCCCGGCTATACCACCAAAAAACGAGGTTGGGGGTTAGGATTGGCACTTGTAAAAAGGATAGTAGAGGAGTATCATGGCGGACGTGTATATGTGAAAGAGAGTGAAGTAGGAAAAGGGACAACTTTTAGGGTGGAATTAAGATGTATAACGCAAAAAGTCTGAATTTTACACTACAAAAACACCTTATTTGAAATAAATATGTAAAAAAATGAGGGATTTATCCCAACATATTTTGTTGAAGGAATATTTTTGATTACCTTTGCACTGCTTTTTAGCGCATTTATCTCTTACATGGGAAAGTTAGATTCATATAAGATTGAGTTAAAGGGTTTATCAGATGGAGTTTATGAGTATGATTTTCATCTTGATGATAACTTTTTTAGCGAAGTTAACGGACCTGAGGTACAAAAAGGAGATGTAAACGTACATCTTTCACTCAGGAAAGTTGAGGAGAGTTTTAAATTAGATTTCTCTTTATCGGGAGTAGTGATAGTACCATGTGACAGATGTTTGGACGATATGGAGTATTGTATTGATTCTGAGACAGAACTTACAATAAAATATGGGACAGACACTGTTGATGAAGGCGATAAATTGATAATAGCAGAGGGAAGTAATGAGGTTGACTTATCATGGTATCTCTATGAATTTGTAGCTCTTGAATTACCCTTGCAACATACCCACCCGGAGGGAGAGTGTAATGCAGAGATGAATTCTCTATTACAACAACATTCGGGCATGTTAGACGATGAAGCAGAGTCAGAAGGATCAGAACCTGTTGATTCTCGATGGAATGAATTAAAGAAATTAATAGATAATAACTAATATTTTAAATAAAAATGGCACATCCTAAACGAAAACAATCAAAGACCAGAACAGCAAAACGTCGTACTCACGATAAAGCTGTAGCACCTACAATGGCAGTATGTCCTAACTGTGGTGCATGGCACGTATATCACACAGTATGCAACGAGTGCGGTTACTATCGCGGAAAAGTTGCTATTGAGAAAGAAGCCGTTTAATGCTTCGCAAAGCTTAGTGATAAGCGTGGCGACAAAAAATTAAAGCCTTAAGGGTTTTTTCTGACTCTTAGGGCATTTTTTTCACAAAACAGATAATACTCATGAAGAAAATAAATACAGCTATAACCGGAGTTGCGGCATACGTACCCGAAGATAAGCTAACCAATGAGGATTTGACCAAAATGGTTGATACCACAGATGAGTGGATATATACCCGAGTAGGAATAAAGGAGAGACGTATTTTAAAAGGCGATAATTTAGGATCGTCTTATATGGGTTCAAAAGCATTGGATTTACTTCTCGAGAAGACAGGCACAACAACCGATGAAGTAGAGGTTATTATATGTGCTACATCAAATCCCGATTATAGATTTCCTGCTACAGCAGCTGTAATAGCCGACAGATCGGGAGTAAAGAACTGTTTTGCTTACGATATACAGGCTGCATGTACAGGATTTATAGTAGCACTTCAAATAGGAAAGGCATACATAAATGCAGGATTGTATAAAAAAGTAGTAGTAGTTTGTGCAGAGAAGATGTCGTCAATGGTAAACTATCAAGACCGTGCGACATGCCCATTGTTTGGCGATGCAGCAGCTGCCGTTTTACTTGAACCAACTTATGAAGATGTAGGAGTTGTTGATACACTTTTGCATACCGATGGAGAGGGAATACCCTATCTTATGATGAAAGCAGGAGGTTCGGTTCAACCTATCACCTACGGAGCAATAGACAGAGGAGAGCACTTCTTATACCAGGAGGGACGAACAGTCTATAAATACGCAGTGTCAAATATGATTGACGTATATAAACAGATAATGATTCGTAACCAACTCACAAACGACTCAGTAAACTGGTTTATACCTCATCAGGCAAATGCGCGAATAATTGAGGCAGTAGGCTCACGATTAGGCATAGCACAAGAGAAAATAATAGTGAATATTGAGAACTTCGGAAACACAAGTTCTGCCACAATACCCTTGTGTATAGCACAATGGGAAGATAAATTCAAGAAAGGCGACAACATATTGTTAACAGCCTTTGGAGCAG
Source organism: Bacteroidales bacterium (assembly GCA_017935575.1). Lineage (GTDB taxonomy): Bacteria > Bacteroidota > Bacteroidia > Bacteroidales > G3-4614 > Caccoplasma_A. The sequence continues at coordinate 8,652 of JAGBHI010000061.1, forward strand.
GATTTACATGGGGTTCAACCTATATCAAGTGGGCATACGACACTAAAAAATAGAGAATAAGAAGTTGCATAAAGCGTTGAAGTTTGTTGCTGTTCATTTACTTGTAAACAAACAGTAAAAGAAAGAGAAAACAAAACAACCCTTTATGCAATTTTTTTATAAATTTGAATCGTATAAAAAACAAGCACGTGGCAGAAAACAGACAACATAGAGCAGGATTTGTAAATATAGTTGGTAATCCCAATGTGGGGAAATCAACCCTTATGAACTCTCTTGTGGGTGAGCGCATATCCATAATAACATCAAAAGCGCAAACAACACGCCATAGAATTATGGGTATTGTTAACACGGAGGATATGCAAATAGTATATTCCGATACTCCGGGAGTGCTATCTCCTAAATATAAACTGCAAGAGGCGATGCTTGATTTCTCAAAATCGGCATTGGTAGATGCAGATGTATTGCTCTATGTAACAGATGTAGTAGAGACACCCGATAAAAACCCCGATTTTGTAGCCCGCGTTGCAAAAGAGAACAATGTTATACTTGTAATAAACAAGATAGACCTTCTTAAAAACCAATCCGATTTAGAAATAATCGTTGAGAAGTGGCGAGGAATATTACCAAATGCAGAGGTTATTCCTCTATCAGCATCATTGAAATTCAATGTAGATTATCTTCTAAAACGCATACAGGAGATGTTGCCGCCATCGCCACCCTTCTTTGATAAAGATGCGCTAACCGACCGTCCCGCACGTTTCTTTGTTACCGAAATTATTAGAGAAAAGATACTCTTAACCTACGACAAAGAGATACCCTATTCGGTAGAGGCAGTAGTAGAGAAGTTTGATGAAAGCGAAAACACAATACACATAATGGCAGTAGTATATGTTGAGCGCGATTCGCAAAAAGGTATAATAATAGGAAAGGGCGGAAGTGCACTAAAACGCGTAGGAATGTTAGCGCGTAAAGATATTGAGGTATTCTTCGGTAAGAAGGTGTTCCTTGAACTCTACGTGAAAGTGGAGAGAGATTGGCGAAATAAATTAAACAAATTAAAGAATTTTGGTTACTCACAAGAATAGTAGTTATGGGAAATTTAGTAGCAATAGTAGGACGCCCCAATGTAGGAAAGTCAACAATATTCAATCGTTTGACCAATACTCGTCGTGCAATAGTTAACGAAGAGGCAGGAACAACACGCGACCGTCAATACGGTAAAGTGGAGTGGTGTGGCAACGAGTTTTCAATCATTGATACAGGAGGTTGGGTAGTAAACTCCGACGATATATTTGAAGATGAGATAAACAAACAGGTATCCATAGCCATAGAGGAGGCTGATGTAATACTCTTTGTTGTAGATGCCATAACAGGAGTAACCGACCTTGATGACAGAGTAGCTGCTATATTACGACGAGCATCAAAACCCGTAATATTAGTTGCAAACAAGATAGATAGTAACGAGTGGCAATATGCATCGGCACAATTCTATTCATTCGGCCTTGGTGATCCATTCAGCATATCAGCAGTAAATGGTTCGGGAACAGGCGATTTGCTTGATGCGATAGTTGCACGTTTTACAAACAAAGAGGAGGAGACAATTGAACCCGAAGTGCCACGTATTGCAGTAGTAGGACGTCCAAATGCAGGAAAATCATCAATTATCAATGCCTTTATAGGCGAAGACCGCAATATTGTAACCGACATAGCAGGAACAACCCGCGACTCAATACATACACGTTACACAAAATTCGGATTTGATTTTTATCTTGTTGATACAGCAGGAATACGTAAAAAAGGAAAAGTAACCGAAGATATAGAGTACTATTCGGTAATACGTTCAATTCGTGCCATAGAAGATTCAGATGTGTGTGTACTGATGATAGATGCAACACGCGGAATAGAGGGCCAAGATATGAATATCTTCTCACTAATACAAAAGAACAAAAAAGGTCTTGTTGTATGTGTAAACAAATGGGATTTGGTTGAAGACAAAAGTCAAAAAGCAATAAAAGCGTTTGAAGAGGCAATCCGTAATCGCTTTGCACCATTTACCGATTTCCCAATCATCTTTACATCAGCACTAACAAAACAGAGAATATTCCGAGTACTTGAGTGTGCCGATGAGGTATTTAAGAACCGTCGTCAACTAATACCAACAGCGCGTCTTAACGAAGAGATGCTTGCAGTTATTGAGGCGTATCCACCACCTGCACACAAAGGTAAATACGTAAAAATTAAATATATAACACAGCTAAAAGGTTCATACGTGCCAACCTTTATATTCTTCTGTAACCTGCCACAATGGGTTAAAGAACCATACAAGCGTTATCTTGAAAATCAAATCCGCAAGCGTTGGAATTTTTCGGGATCTCCTGTTAATATATTTATGCGCCAGAAATAGTTGTTAGTTGTCGGCTAATGCCACCCTTTGGGTAGTTTTTAGTTGTTAGTTTTGAAGCAACTTTTTTAGGAAATATATAAGCGATAGTGAGTAACCTTACTATCGCTTTTTTTGCGAGTGCAGGCACTGCACCTCATTTTCGCCAAGTAAACTCCGCTCCTTCAAACTGCGTGCGTCTAAAAATCCCACCATTTACTTTAACTTTTTAGGATAATGAAGCTGTCTAACAAGGTGATTTCTGCGTTACGCTTGCCCTCAAAATGCTCATTTACGCCGAGTAAACTCCGCTTTTTCGGGCTACGCAAGCCTTGAAATCCCTCTTGTTATACAACTTCTAACAAAAAGGGAGTGCCTAAAAAA
>JAGBHI010000062.1 GCA_017935575.1 Bacteroidales bacterium
AAAAAATATTATAAATAGTAATAGCCACATACTTTACGTACATGGCTATTTATATAGAAAGTTTTTAGTTGTTGGTTGTCAGCTGTTAGTATTATTAGCCAAATAGAAGCAACGGAGTTACACACTTAAAGTGTAACCCCGTTTAAACTAACAACTAAGGTGCATAGCACCGTACAACTAAAAACTGACAACTGCGGACACAACTCCGTCGCATAGGAGTTATGCTCCCCCATACTGCGGTCGGATTAACATTCAGTTAATCCTATTTGCTAAAGCAAATACCTTGTATGCATGCTCTGTCCCTACTTGTCTGATTGTTAGCACTATAAAAAAGGTTGTAACGCGTAGTATTACGTTACAACCTTTTGCTTATTATTGAGTTTTTATTGTTATTCTAACAACTAACAACTACCCGTAGGGTGGCGTTAGCCAACAACTAACAACTTATAATTACTCCTCAGTTTGGCTCTCTTCGTATGCTTTAAGAAGTTTCTCTTGAACATCGCCGGGAACAAGTTCGTAAGAAGCAAACTTCATTGAGAACGATGAACGTCCACCTGTGATAGAGCTTAACGATGTTGAGTATGTTGACATCTCTTTCAATGGAACTTTAGCTGTGATTTTTTCAAATCCGTTTTCGCTGTTCATTCCCATTATGATTGCTCTGCGTCCTTGAAGGTCACTCATAACGTCTCCCATTTTGTCTGATGGAACAAGAACCTCAACGTCATAAACAGGCTCAAGAATTTTGGGACCTGCATTTTTAAATGCTTCGCTGAATGCGTTACGTCCTGCAAGACGGAATGAGATTTCGTTTGAGTCAACCGGGTGCATTTTACCATCGTAAATGCAAACTCTAACGTCGCGAGCGTAAGAACCTGTCAAAGGACCTTGCTCCATTCTGTCCATCAAACCTTTTACGATTGCAGGGATAAAGCGTGCGTCAATAGCACCACCTACGATACAGTTGTTTACAACAAGTTTACCGCCCCATTCAAGTTCTACGGTTTGAGTATCTCTGATATTCATCTTATACTCTTGACCATTGAATTTATATGTCTCAGGAGCAGGCATACCATCATAGTAAGGTTCAATAATTAAGTGAACCTCTCCAAATTGACCGGCACCTCCTGATTGTTTTTTATGACGATAGTCGGCACGTGCAGCCTTTGTAATTGTTTCGCGGTAAGGAATTTTTGGCTCTGAATACTCAATATTTACCTTATCGTTATTTTCAATTCTCCATTTCAAAGTTCTTAGGTGGAACTCTCCTTGTCCTGAAACAATAGTCTGTTTCAACTCTTTTGATTGCTCAACCAACCATGTTGGGTCCTCTTCGTGCATACGAGTTAAGATTTCGCTTAATTTCTCAGCTTCAGCTTCAACTGCCGGTTTAATTGCACGTTGGAATTTAGGTTCGGGATATTTAACCAATTTAGAGAATGTATTTTCTGCACCTTTTGCATTTAGGGTGTTACCTGTTCTTACATCTTTCAATTTAACGGTAGCACCAATATCTCCGGCAACAAGTTTGTCAACTTTAGTTCTTATTTGACCGCATGCGCAGTATATTTGAGCAATACGCTCTTTTGAGCCTCTGTTTGCATTTGTAAGGTCATCGCCCTCAGACAATGTTCCTTGCATAACTTTGAAGTATGTAACCTCGCCAATATGTGGTTCAACAGTTGTTTTAAAGCAATATACGCTTGTGGGAGCATTTGCGTCAATAGCAACCTCTTCGCCTTCATCGTTAGTTGGAGCAGGCATATCTGATACAAAAGGAACAACGTTGCCCAAGAATTCCATCATACGTCTTACGCCCATATCTTTAAGAGCACTTACGCAGAATACGGGGAATATGTCGCGAGTAACAAGACCTTTTCTGATACCCTCTCTCATCTCGTCCTCAGTTAGGCTTCCTTGCTCAAAGAATTTGTCCATCAAAGTCTCATCGTTCTCGGCAGCAGCCTCAACAAGTTGTTGGTGAAGTTCGCTTGCGCGCTCCATCTCTTCAGCAGGAATGTCTGAAATCTCGGGAACACCACCTTCGGGTTTCCATTTGTACATCTTCATTAACAATACGTCAATCATTGCATTGAACGAAGGTCCTGCATTAATGGGATATTGTATAAGAGTAACTTTGTTTCCGAAAGTCTCTTTAAGTTGTTCAACAGAGTTATCAAAGTCAGCTTTTTCTCCGTCCAATTGGTTCATTGCAAAAATGATAGGTTTTTTCAATTTATCAGCATATCTGAAAATGTTTTGAGTACCTACCTCAACACCATATTGAGAGTCAAGAACGATAACACCTGTATCGGTAACAGTAAGAGCGTTAATTGCTCCACCAACGAAATCGTCAGAACCCGGACAATCTATAACATTAAGTTTTTTACCATTAAATTCTGCATAAAACACGGTTGGGAATACTGAGTATCCATACTCATGCTCTACGGGGAAATAGTCAGATACTGTGTTTTGGCCGTCAATAGAGCCTCTACGTTTAATAACTCCACACTCAAAGAGCATGCTCTCTGCAAGTGTGGTTTTACCTGAGCCTTTGCTTCCAATCAAAGCAATGTTTTTGATTTCGTTAGACTGATATACCTTCATAATTTTATAGTTTATTGTTGTTATACAATAGTTTTTTTGGCTTGCAAATTGTTTTAACAAACCGTCCGAAAATTAAAAAATAAAAAATAAAAAAACTAATCAATAAATATGTTTTAAAACATATTAATACTTAAAGAGCTATTTTATTATAAATAATCTTTTGTAACCTTCGTAATTAAAATAAATTATTATACTTTTAATCTCAAATTTATATATAATAATTATTTATTAACAAACAACAAACAACTAACATTGTCTTCTCTATATATACATATCCCATTTTGTGCAAAGCGGTGCCACTATTGCGATTTTCATTCCGGCACTGATATCTCTTTGCGCGACTCTTATATAATGGCTCTTGCTTTAGAGTTAAAAAGCCGTATATCAGAGATAGATTTATCGCGCGTGCGTACTATATATATAGGGGGAGGAACGCCATCGCAACTTACGCCATCGCAGTTAACGCAACTATTTGATATTTTAGGCAAAAATATTAATCTTTCGCAATGCGAGGAGATAACCATTGAGGTTAATCCCGACGATATAACCCCGGAATATGCCGCTCATATAGCACAACTGCCAATAAACAGAGTTAGTATGGGAGTTCAGAGTTTTAATGACAGACTTTTGTCTTTAATAGAGCGCAGGCACGATGCCGAAAGGGCAATATTGTCATATAATATTTTGAGAGAAGCAGGCATTAAAAATATAAGTATTGACTTAATGTTTTCACTTCCTACTCAAACTATAGTGGAGTGGGAGAGTAGTGTTGATATGGCGCTTTCACTTGCACCACAACATATATCGGCATACGATTTAAGTTACGAAGAGGGTTCGGTATTAACCCGTAAAATGCGTAAAGGGGAGATAACCCCATGCAATGAAGAGAGCTCTGCAAAAATGTATAATTTATTGGTTGATAAGTTGTCTGATGCAGGATACGAGCATTATGAGATATCAAACTTTGCTTTGCCAAATTATCGTTCAAAGCACAATTCGGGATATTGGAAGGGAACTCCCTATTTGGGATTGGGAGCTTCGGCTCATAGTTTTGATGGTTCTGTTCGTAGAGCCAACGTGGCAGATACTAAGTTATATATTAAAAAGGTAATGGCAGGGGAGAACGCTTATGAAGTAGAAGAGCTCTCGGATATTCAAAAATATAACGAAACAATCTTTACCCGACTACGCACCTCTGAGGGTATCAACAAACAATATATCAAGGAGGCTTTCGGAGATAATACCTTGCAACATCTTATAAAAGAGTCTGCAAGTTACATAGCCGATGGCTCGCTTAAAGAGGTAGGAGATAATATTGTTCTTACCCGCAAAGGGATATTAATCTCTGATGCAATTTGTTGCGATCTCTTTTTATAAGTTTATCAAGCACCCTATACCAAGCATAGTGGAATATTTATAAGGTTTGTTGCTTGAACTGCTGAGGTTGAATATTATTTGCTCTTTTACAGAAAAGGTTAGTATAAAGTTTTTATTTATTTTATAATCAACGCCTAAATCAATCCATATTCTTTCAACACCTTTTTGGTTTGTATAACCTCTCATTTTATTAAAATCTTCGCGCCAATTAAGTTGGTTAAAAACTTCAATTGAACCAAAAGGAGATATTCTATTATTATTTTTTAAAATGCCGTTAATAGCCAACTTATTACGCCAAAAATAGATATTAAAAGGGTCGTTTGCGCTTATAAATACATGGTTTGATTCCATTTTTGATACACCGCTTAATTTAACGCGCGGAAGTGAAAAGACTCCACTTAGCCCAAATTGGTAACGATGAGTATTTTCGCTATGACCGCTCCTGTTTCTGTAGCGATAATAGTATAGGGCTTCAAAATAGAGATGTTTTTTTATAAGAGCAGTTTTGAAATTTGCACCAACCATATAGCGCTCCATATGAGTAAAGTTTTCCTCTAACCAAAGATGATTTTGGATATTCATGCTAAAGTAGTCGTTAAAACTTTTATTTAAAGTAAGTGCAAACATACCTCCAACTTCGGCTTCAGTTGCAACCGCAGACTGCCATGTAAATATTAAGGTAAATGCGATAAGAATTTTTTTAACTCTATTCATGATGATAAGGTAGATTATTTATAATGGTAAAAGCTCTATAAAGCTGTTCGGTAAAAACTACTCTTACAAGTTGGTGTGAGAATGTCATCTCTGATAGAGAAATTTTGTCATCGGCTCTCTCATATACACCCTTTGAAAAACCGTAAGCACCGCCAATGGCAAAAATTATACGTTTGTCGCTACGACTCAAAAGTTTTTCAGCATAAGAGGCAAATTTTATTGAACTAAAACTTTTGCCTTTTTCGTCAAGAAGAATTAAGTAATCGTCAGATTTTACCTGTTTAAGAATTAGTTCGCCCTCTGTCTCTTTTAATACATCGGCACTTTTTATGCCTTTTGAATCGGGTATGGTTATAATCTCAAAAGGGATAAAACGTTTAATTCTTTTTTCGTACTCCAATATGGCGTCGTTAAAATATTTTTCGTTGGTTTTACCAACCATTAAAAAAACTAATTTCATATTGATGTAGTATAGTATTGACTTTTTATGTACTTTTGTAAAATATAAGGTAGTTTATCTGCTGTAAAAATAATAAAAAGAGAGTAATATTAAAAGAATTATGAAAAAGTTACTTCTTGTTTTATCAGTAATATCAATAATTGTTACGTCATCATTTGCAAACGATGCACGAATGAGTGTCGAAAACGGATTTGAAAAAGGTGATGCAACAATAGTATCAGAGGCTATGGCGGACCGATTGTTTATGGTTGCGTATCCTTTAAGACGTTCGTTGCAAAAGAACGAAGCTGTTCAGGAACTTTCAAAGTTTTTTAAAACAAATCCTCCTAAAAGTTTTACGGTGTTACACGATAATAGTCAAGGAGGAGTAATATATATGATATGTAAATATGAAACTACAAAACAAAGTTTCAGAATACATGTTTTGATTGACGCCGACGGTGAGAACGAAAAAATATCGCAAATAAGAATAGAAGAATTATAATATAATTATGGAAAATTTAATTAATGATTTGATAAAACTCGCATTTGCCGAGGATATAGGCGATGGCGACCACACAACACTTTGTTGTATTCCTGAAGATGCACAAGGCGCACAAAAGCTAATTGTAAAAGAAAATGGCGTATTGGCAGGTGTAGAGATGGCAAAACGTATATTCGCAGCATTTGACCCTCAGCTTGAAGTGGAGCAATTCTTGAACGATGGCGATGAGGTTAAGGTGGGTGATATAGCATTTATAGTTCGCGGAAAAGTTCGTTCTCTATTGCAAACTGAGCGATTGATGCTTAATGTAATGCAACGAATGAGTGGTATTGCAACCGTAACACGCCGTTATGCAAAACAGCTTGAAGGATTAAAAACAAAAGTTTTGGATACTCGCAAAACAACACCGGGATTACGTTTGTTAGAGAAAGAAGCGGTAAAAATTGGTGGCGGAGTAAACCATCGTATAGGATTGTTTGATATGATTCTTTTAAAAGATAACCACGTTGATTTTGCAGGAGGCATAACCAACGCAATAAAACGTGCGCAATCATACTTAAAAGAGAAGGGTAAAGATTTAAAAATAGAGATAGAGGTTCGTAACCTTGATGAGTTGCAAGAGGCAATTGAGTGTGGAGGCATTGACCGAATAATGCTTGACAACTTCACTCCCGAGCTAACTCGCAAAGCTGTTGAGATAATTGGCGGCCGTTACGAAACTGAATCATCAGGCGGAATAACATTTGATACTCTTCGCAGTTATGCAGAGTGTGGAGTTGATTATATCTCAGTAGGAGCATTAACTCACTCGGTAAAAGGTTTGGATTTAAGTTTTAAGGCTTGCTAATAATCTATGATTGAAATATCGGTAAACAGAGATAAATGTATCAAATGTGGCAGATGTATAAACATCTGCCCCGATTTGATATTCTATAAAGGAGAAAATGGGCTTGCAACACAAAACGAGCAAACCTGTATCGGTTGTGGTCATTGTGTATCGGCATGTCCTGCCGATGCAATAACACATTCTCTCTTCCCTCAAGATAAGATACATAAGTTTTCTCTTGCAGATTATCCTGCACCCGAGCAGATAATGACTTTGATAAAAGGTCGTCGCTCAAACCGTTTTATGTCTTCGCAACAGATATCTGAGGATATGCTTAAGATGATAGTTGAAGCCGCATATCGTGCGCCAACTGCAACAAATTCGCAAAATCTTGAGTTTACACTTATAACCGATATTGAAAAAATAAGAGAGGTAACATCATTTACAATTGAGACCTTTTATAATATACGCAAACTACTTGCAAATAGAGTCGTGGCTCCAATAACAAAACTTTTGATGCCAAAAACCTTTGCAATGGTACCCATGCTTGACCGCTTAAAAGCAGAGTTTGAAAAAGGTAACGATAACGTAATGCGCAAAGCAACAGCAATGCTTATAATATCGGCACCCAAAGGCGATAGGTTTGGAGCTGAGAATGCAAATTTGGCATATCAAAACGCATCGTTGATGGCAGAGAGCCTTGGAGTGGCACAATTCTATACAGGCTTTGTATTGTCGGCTACCCGTCTTAAAAAAGGAGAACTTGAGAAGAGATTGGGTATAAAAGGAGTAATGTGTGCAGGAATGGCACTCGGAATGCCACAATTCCGATTTGAGAAATATACCGATCGAATAGATATTGACTTTACACAAATATGAGTCAAATAACCTCATACAAAACCATATCCACTATATCAGAAGGTTTATACAAAGAGAAGATGAGTAAATTCATCTCCTTTGCCATACCCGTATTTACGGTAGATGAGGCTATGGAATATGTAGAGGAGTATCGTAATAAATTTCACGATGCCCGTCATGTATGTTGGGGTTACAGAGTGGGCGCAAGTGGCGAGTTTACACGCAGTAGTGATAATGGCGAACCGTCAGGAACTGCAGGAAAACCCATAGTGGGGCAGATGCTTTCAAACGAAATAACAAATGTTCTGATAGTGGTTGTACGTTATTTCGGAGGTATAAAACTTGGCACGGGAGGCCTTATAGTTGCCTATAAAGAGGCGGCCTTAGATGCTATACGCAACAACACCATAGTTGAGCGTACAGTAGAGCGTGAGCTACTTGTTGAGTTTGATTATATTGATATGGAGGGTGTGATGCGACTACTAAAAGATAAAGAAGATTGCATAAGAGTAGGAGAGCGCATATTTGATAATCAATGCTCAATATCTTTTCATATCTCCCTTGAATTTGCCGATGAAGTAATAGGTAAATTGGAAAAGCTTAATTCTGTAAAAATCACAGACAAAGGCTTGTCGTTTTAATTAAATAATAACTAACAACTCAAACAATCCTCTCTAAAATTTCAATACCCATAGCAACGTTATCAATATAACCTATGGTGAGAATACGTTTACCTCGGTTCTCGCGTAGAGCGGCACGTTTAGGTTCGCGTTGAACATAGTCGATAATTTTGCCAAAGGTGTCCGATTCAAAATATCTGCTCTTCTCGTCCGATACAAAATATAGGTTCATCTTACCCTGCTTTAAGGTAACCTTTTCCATTCCGAGTTGCTTGGCAAGACGTCTGAGAGAGACAACTCTTATCAACTCTTCGCCCTGTTTAGGAATACGTCCAAACCTATCTTCCAATTTCGCTTTGAACTCTGAAATATCCTCTTCGCGCTCCATATTGTCAAGCTCTTGATAAAGCAAAATACGTTCCGATTCATTCTCAATGTATGAGGCAGGGAATAACAACTCCATATCGGTTTCAATAACACACTCGCTAACAAAGTTGTCGTTGCTGTTATTCTCTTCTTCATATAAATCAGAGAACTCCTCTGTTTTCAATTCGCCAACAGCCTCTTTTAAAATCTTCTGATAAGTCTCATATCCCAAATCGGTAATAAAACCGCTCTGTTCCGAACCAAGCAGGTTACCGGCACCTCTAATATCCAAATCTTGCATGGCAATATGAATACCGCTACCAAGTTCCGAGAAATTCTCAATAGCCTGCAAGCGTCTGCGAGCGTCGGTTTTTAAAACGGAGAATGGGGGAGTGAGCAGGTAGCAGAAAGCCTTTTTATTGCTACGCCCAACCCTTCCGCGAAGTTGATGAAGGTCGCTTAAACCAAAATTCTGAGCCTCATTAATAATTATGGTGTTTGTATTTGGCATATCAACACCTGCCTCAATAATTGTGGTCGATAGCAAAACATCATACTCATGATTTGCAAAATCGAGAATAACCTTTTCAAGTTTCTCAGGTTCCATCTGTCCGTGTCCTACAATTACCCTTGCATCAGGCACAAGTTTATGAATAATACCCTCAAGCTCGGCAAGCATGGCAATTCTGTTATTAACAAAAAAAACCTGTCCGTTTCGGCTCAACTCAAACTCAACAGCCTCTTTTATAATATCCTCATTAAATGGGTGAACCTCTGTTTGAATAGGGTGACGGTTTGGGGGAGGAGTGGTAATTGCCGAGAGGTCTCTTGCTCCCATTAAGGAGAATTGTAAAGTTCGCGGAATAGGCGTTGCTGACATTGTCAAAGTATCAACATTGCTCTTAATCTGTTTAAGTTTATCCTTAACAGCAACTCCAAATTTTTGCTCCTCATCAATAATAAGCAATCCCAACGATTTAAACTTAACATCTTTACCAATAATTTTGTGTGTACCAATAAGTATGTTAATCTCTCCGCTCTCCAGCTCCTTTAAAATACGTTTGGTATCTTTGGCACTTCTTGCACGGCTCAAGTATTCAACTTTAACAGGGAAATCTTTCAGACGGTTTTTAAATGTATTATAGTGTTGATAAGCAAGCACTGTTGTTGGCACCAAAACAGCAGTTTGCATATTGTCGCAAGCAGCCTTAAAAGCGGCGCGCACAGCAATTTCGGTTTTACCAAAACCAACATCACCACAAATAAGACGGTCCATAGGTCTTGCCCTCTCCATATCGGCTTTAACCTCGTTAGTGGTTTTAAGTTGGTCGGGAGTATCCTCATACATAAAACTTGCCTCCAACTCGTTTTGCATAAAGCTGTCAGCCGAAAAAGCAAATCCCTCTTGTGTTGCACGTTTGGCATATAGCAGAATAAGATCGCGAGCAATCTCTTTCATCTTGCTCTTTGTCTTCTCCTTCAATCTTGCCCAAGCATTGCCATTAAGCCTATATATACGAGGAGCATCGCCCTCTTTACCTTTATACTTCGATAACTTATGCAAAGCATGGATACTCACAAAAATCATATCGTTGTTTTGGTAAACAAGTTTTACCATCTCCTGCATATAGCCGTTTATATTGCCCCTTACAAGCCCGCCAAAACGGCCAATACCATAATCGATATGAACAATATAGTCGCCCAACTCAATCTGTTTAAGTTCTTTAAGCGAAAGAGCAAGTTTTCCACTTCTGACATGGTCGCTCTTGAGACTATACTTATGAAAACGGTCAAAAATCTGGTGGTCGGTAAACAAACAAACTTTTCTTTCCCTATCAATAAATCCCTCATGAATAGTTCTGTTTACTGCAGTAAAAGAGATAAAGTTATTACGTTCGGCAAAAATTTCGCTTAGGCGGTCAATCTGTTTGCGACTATCACTTAAAATATAAATTTTGTATCCCTCTTTAATAAACTCGGCAAACGACTCGGCAGCCTTGTCAAAATCTTTGAGGTATATAGGTTGTGGCGCAATCTCATATTTAATAGTAGAGAAACTCTTTGAGTAGCATTTTGCACCATAGTCAATACGTTTGAAATTTAAAATATTCCTTTCAAATGCATCGGGGTCAATCACCTTCTCCATAGCCTCCATATCGCCCTCTTGACTCAAAACCAATTGGGCTGCTATGCTTTCCGATGCAATACTTTTAATCCTTTCGCAAGCCCACGCAAGGTCGGCAAAGGCAAAAACAGTATCGGGTTTTATAAAATCGAGAATTGAGATACCGAACTTCTCGTTAACTCCCATATCGGGGATAATATCAATCTCTGCAACCTTCTCTTTTGAAAGTTGGCTCTCAATATCAAAACTCCTTATCGAATCCACCTCATCGCCAAAAAAGTCAATTCTGTAAGGGTAACTGCCAGCATAAGAATATACATCAATAATACTGCCTCGTACCGAGTATTGCCCCGGCTCATAAACATAGTCGCAACGCTCAAAGCCAAGTTCAAAAAGGTTGTCGGCAAACTCCTCCATATTTAGAGCATCACCAACTTTGCAGTGCAGAGTGCCTTTTTTTAACTCCTTGTCCGAGATAACCTTTTCGGCAAGAGCATCGGGCGAGGTAACAATAATGGCACTTCCATTATCTCTGCTCAATCGTCCCAATACCTCAGTTCTCAGAATGGCATTTGCAGCATCGGTCTGACCATACTTAATAGCTCTTTTATAACCCGATGGGAAATAGAGTACATCGCTATTGTTATTAGTAACCTGACAAATATCGTGATAGAGATAACCTGCCTCTTCGGCATCGTTAGCAACAACAATAACGCACCTATCCATATCTTTTAGAGCCGATAGCGCTATTGCTGCAGACGAGCCAATAAGCCCTTGCAGATGAATTGTTTTACACTTCTCATCTGTAATAGCTTCTTCAAATGCTCTCTTCCTTAACGAGTAATTGAAAATATCTCTGATTTTGACAATATCTTCCTCTTGCATCTAATTTTAATTGTAAAATGCGAAGATACAAATTAAATTTCAAAGGAGAGATAATGTGAATATAGAGTTCTTTCTATTTAAAATCTTCTGGTCCATACAATCCAAAGTTGGGATCTTTTTCGGGTTGCCATGTACGAATTTTTATTAAAGGTTTTTGTGGGTCGTTTATATCAATCATTAAGAAGAGATAGCCTTTATCTCCATAGTTCGAAGAGTAATACTCTTGTGATATTTGTATGGCATATACCTCACCTCCTCGTCCTAACTTACGAACATCGTTGCCAGCAAAACGGAGGTTTATATATTCCTTGCTATTAAAACTGCGTTCTAACTGTTTTAAATAGGCATCTTTTGTGTATCTGTTGTATTTGATAATTTTATTTTGTATTTCGTGCAATTCGGGACTATCAATCTTTTTATTCACAGAAGCAGGAACTACTGTTGCTGTTATGATTACTGCATTATCGTCAAATATTTCTGTTATATAATCAAGTCGTTTAAGAGCATAGGCTGTTTGGTAATTTTCTAAAAACTGCATTAGTGCTACTCGTGCTTTGGTGGGCCAAGCTTCTTTGTATAAGATATCGTTCTCTGCCTCCTCGCCAAGCCCGAATGCAATATTATTTATTTTATTGTTCTCATCGAATGTAAATACAACGTCCTCTACAAACGATTTGCGATAGCTGTTCGCAAAAGCAAACGACATCTGTAAGCCTCGAGCCACAACATAATCATCATAGGGATAATAGGTGTGTCGTGGTGTTCCCACTACCTTTGCATTACCATACTTTAATAGCTGAGTAAATATCTCATATCCTTCGGGGGTAAAGAGTGTTTCAATATTTTCAAAGTTTTTTGTTGTTAATGCCGACTCTACTCTGTTTAATGCCACTTCGTAACTTGCAAGCTCGGTATTACTTATAGGCGAAGAAGCAATACTTTCATTTTGTTTTTGATTTGGCCATTGGTCTGCTGTGCATATCTCAAATTTACTTTTTACATTAAAGTATGCATTGCGTAAGGCAATTGGTTTGTTCAACTTCATTACGCTTTCAATCTCTTTGTCAATATGTGATTCACCTCGATATTCGTACTCTATCTTCAACTGATAATTTTCGTTTATATTACCCGGTGCGAGTTCGAGAACTCCGCACCCGTCTTTTGCACTATATATATTACTCCAATCTCGTCCGTCAAAGTAGGTGTAGTCTATCGAGCTTACGATATCTCCATTATGAGTAATCCTTAACTCTACATCACAATCTTTGCGATTTACTACCTCTATATTGAGATTAGAGAATAGTTTATTCATTTGATCTGGTATCCATTTTGTAAGGATATGTTTTTTATCACACTCATCGGTATAGTATGCTTCGTTGGGATATTGCAACGATTGTACTAACATTAATGCCCAATAGTAGTCTTTCAAGGCTACATCTATTTTCTCTTTCTCGGTGGCACGTTGTGCTGAATATACATAGTCGAGGGCCTTTTGTTTTCGCCTGTCGAATATACGGTTTAGCTCACTACGTTTTATGTAGCGAACTACATATGCATCGGGTTCGTTCTCCACTATCTCTCGCCCGGTGTTTGTAAGAGTTGCTTGCGTATAGGTTCTTATTTTTGCAACAAACTCTTTTTTTGCTACTAAAGAGTCGTTTGATACTCCTTCGCTCTCTTGTTGCTCTATTTCGCCTGTTACCTGTACGCTTATTTTACTTATAAGGTCATTTAAGGCATTGTTATCTGCTTCACTGACTGTTACACCCCAACCTTCTCCATAAAGGTATAGTGGAGATTTTTTTATATGCTCCCAATCTTGTGCATAAATTGGGAGCATAGTTATGGTTATTAATATGATTATTAATATTCTTTTCACGTTATTTATTCTTGACTTTCAAATTCTTCACGAACAAACAGACTTACTTTCTCGGCATATTTTTGTGCTGTCTCGCTCTCTTTTAGTGCATTCTCCATAGCTCTTATTCTTGCTCTTGTTGCTGCACTTTCATCAATGATAAAGAATGTTTGCATCTCATACTCACCTGTTTTTTTGTCGATTGTACGAATAATGCTGAACGATTCTACCATTTCGCCTTTTATCTCTTTCTCAACTAATCGTTCGTATGCCGCATAGAAGTGGTCGAACTCGGCAGATGTATCATCCCCGTTCCCTGCTATATCGCTTGTAATGCGCCCTTTAACACTGCTTCCAGCTTGTTGCGCATATGTTATACATGCGTTGTTGATAGTTTCTTGATGTCCTACATTTTTTGATTTGAAACGTGGTGCTATTCCTACCACTTCATAACAATTTTCGCCTTCGGCATTTAGTTTGTCATAGTGTTTTAAAAGAGCTACTTCAAGGCTGTGACTGCTACCAAGCAAAGTCCATTTGCTTTTTTTGAATTCTTTCATTTTTTGTTTATACTCTTTCTTTTGAGCTTTTGCCAACTGACGGTTTTTTGCATCCATCTCAACTGCAGGCACTACCAAAAGTGCTGCAAGTAATAAAACTAAAAAATTTTTCATAATTGTAATTGTTTAAAATTAGTAAGTTGTTTACATACTGAAGAATATATTAAATCCTACTTTTATTGTAAATCCTGATGTTGAATGTTTCATCTTTTCAGAGATATTTGTTGCTAATTTATATCTCGTTGACCCTCCCAATATAAAGCTGTACTCTGGCGATAATTCTAATGAAAACATACGTCCCAATGCGCAACTTATCTTTGTTGCAACTACTCCTGTTACTCCTATATAACTGATACTGGTTCTGGTATTATCAATATTATATTCTACTAGTTTAATCAAGTTAACTCCTATCTGTGAAGTTGTTCTAATCCTTGAGCCACAAATTATACCATAACCTAAACGTAGTCCGAAACCTTGATATTTGTATTGATATTGAAAATATTCGTCTAAATAATTAGGAAATCTTATAAAATCGCTCTTGTCAAACGAGATTATATACGAGGTCTCCATATTAAAGTTTTTTATATAACCTCCCAATCCTAACTCTATTCCGCTAAGGCCCATTATTCGTCCGTTAAAGTTCATATAAAACTCATTAGGGTAGAAAAATTGTTTCTTCAACTTTATTGTCTGGTCGGTTGTTGAATCATCAAGAGTCATGTTTTTTGAGTAATCTTTATATCCCGAGTACTTAAGCTCTATATTATACTTCCCAATCTTCTCATTTATGTATATTGGAGTTGTCCCTTTATAAACATCGTTTATATATACAGTTGCCATAGATGGTACGGAACTTAAAGTAAAATTACAATATGTAGATAGTATTTTATAGAGCGTACTTGTTTCGTTTTCTTTTACTGTTATTTGTTGCTTTTCAGACTTATATCCCTGTTTTGATATTTCAATATCATAGGTACCTATTAAAACATTTGCTCTATTCAATGGTGTTACTCCTATTTTTTCGCCATTGAGCTTTATTTCGGCGTTAATGGGGTCTGATGATATATTTATTGATCCATATATTGGCAGTGGTGGCTCGCATGCATATTTGACAGGATTTAATGATGAAAGTTTAATTATTTTGGTGGTTGAACGATGTTTTTCTTTTTTACACTCAATCTTGTGCTCACCCAACTCGATGAGCCCCTTCCATGAACTTTTTGATAGAAACTCTCCGTCAAGGTATATTTCACAGTCTTGCTCTGCTATTATCTCGCCATTGGCATAGTTGACAACAAAGTTAGGTGTAATAGTTAGATCTTTGCCATCCTGCACATTTACTGTTGTGACATATGGCTTGTAGTATTTTTTGTATATGGTTATCTTGTGATTTCCACTTTTTAAATTAATTTTCTTATTGATAGGGAGATGTCCAATATTGCTACTATCGTTTACAATAACAGTTGCACCATTAAATTTAATATCATTTTTGATATTTAAATATCCAAAATTTTGTTTTAAATTAATATTAAGAATATGTTTTTCTTTGTGTTCACTAATTTCTATTATTCCTTCATTTGAATGATAATCAGGATGATAAATATAATATTTGTAATATCCTAAAGATAGATTTTTTGTAATTTTACCTTCTTTAGTAATATTTTCTCACTACTGTCCCATTAAAATTTGAAATTGTTCTTTGAATTTATTGAAATATAGTTAGTTACAGAGATTTTTCGAGTCAACGGATTTGAAAACGTAATTTTGCGACATCAAGAATCTGTCGCATATGAACAAAGAAAAATA
>JAGBHI010000063.1 GCA_017935575.1 Bacteroidales bacterium
ACCGTTTATGATGTGCGAAGCCGGAAGATGTTTCTCCCAATATCCTGCAGCCTCCTCATCGCGCTCCAATCCTTCGGGAGCATATCCCTCAAAAACGGTAGCATATAAACGGTTCTTATCAAGTTTTAGAACCTCAGTAAGATATTCCCAAGCCCAATCAATAGCCTCTTTTTTGAAGTAGTCGCCAAACGACCAGTTACCCAACATCTCAAACATGGTGTGGTGGTATGTATCCAATCCAACCTCTTCAAGGTCGTTATGTTTACCGCTAACACGTAAACATTTTTGAGAGTCAGCAACGCGAGGGTATTTGATAGGCGCATTACCCAATATTATATCTTTAAATTGGTTCATTCCGGCATTGGTAAACATAAGTGTTGGGTCGCCTTTAATTACCATAGGAGCCGAAGGAACTATTTCATGTCCTTTTGATTTAAAAAACTCTTTGAACGATTCTCTAATCTCTTTTGATGTAAGCATATCTTTTATTTTAAATTTTATTCTAAAAAAACAATTTTTTATAGCGAGTTATATGTACCATATAAAAAGCTACTAAACAGTTTGCAAAAATAATTCAAAATATTAATTTTGCGGTAATTATAAACCAATAAGTTGACTATTATTTTAAAAAATAGTTGTTTTTTTACCCCAAAATAGCCTTTAATATGGAAAATGAGCGTTCTGAGTATGCAAAAAAACAGTTTTACTCAATAGGAGAAGTGGCAGAAATTGTTGGTACAAATGAATCAACATTGCGTTTTTGGGAACGCGAATTTACGGAGATAAAACCTCGTAGGGCTTCGCGAGGTGTTCGCCTTTATAGTAATGGCGATCTTGAGACTGTAAAACTTATTCACTATCTTGTAAAAGAGAAAGGACTTACTCTTGATGGTGCAAAAAAACGTTTAAAAGAGAATACTTCAAAAGAGAGTAATACAATGCAAGTTATAAATAAGCTCAAAGATATCAGAGCGGAGCTTATGTCGATACGTAACTATATTGAAATTCTTGAAATTGAAGAGAAGGAGAGACTCTCTCAAAAATCGTCAAAAGGGGGAGTTAAAGCAGAGGAGGCGCAACCTGTAATATACCAAGAAGTAAATGAAGAGTTGCAGTTGGTTGAAGAGTCTCAAATTGAGGAGTTGGAAACTAAAGAAGAAGAGCCTTCCGCAACAGAGAGTTCTCTGGGAGAAAATGCTCCTAAGGAAGAGCCTCCTTTTTTACGCTCTTTTAATTTAAATCAGAGATGATGGATAAAGTGGAATATTGCTCGAAAAAAGTTGTAGGAGAGGTTGATACAGCACAAAGTGTTGGTAGTGGGACTTTACCGGTATTAGCAACTCCTATGATGGTAGCATTAATGGAAAATGCAGCCATGAACGCGGCAGAAAAACTTTTGTCAGAGGAAGAAACGACGGTTGGAAGTGAGTTAAATATTCGTCATCTTCGACCCACAGCAGTAGGAGAGGAGATAGAGGCAACAGCTATATTAACTCTGCAAGAAGGACGAAAATTAACATTTTCGGTAACTGCTTCCGACAAGAACGGTACTATTGGCGAAGGAATACACGTTCGCTATATCGTCAATATCGAAAAATTTATGCAAAAACTTTAATAATTAATAGTTTAAGAGACAACAAAAGGGGCAACGTTGCCCCTTTTGTTATTAAACTAACAGTTGATAGCTAACAACTGATAATTACATACCTGTATAGTTCATAGGAGTAATTTTTCTCAACTCAGCTTTAACCTCTTCGCTAACGTTAAGGGTTTCAATAAACTCGCTTATAGAGTTTGCATCAACAACTGAATTTTTGCGAGTAAGAGCTTTTAAAGCCTCGTATGGTTTTGGATATCCCTCGCGACGAAGAATTGTTTGAATAGCCTCGGCGCAAACATTCCACATGTTGTTAAGGTCTGCAGCAATAGCATCTTCGTTAAGAAGAAGTTTGCCTAAACCTTTCATTGTTGAAGCAATAGCAATCATCATATGTCCCATGGGAACACCAACATTGCGAAGAACAGTAGAGTCTGTCAAATCGCGTTGGAGACGCGAGATAGGCAATTTTGTAGCGAGGTGGTCAAGTATAGCGTTTGCAATACCTAAGTTTCCTTCAGAGTTCTCAAAATCAATAGGATTAACTTTATGAGGCATAGCCGAAGAGCCAACCTCGCCTGCTTTGATTTTTTGTTTAAAGTACTCCATTGATATGTATTGCCAGAAGTCCTTGTCTAAGTCCATCAAAATGGTGTTTATGCGACGCATGCCATCAAAAAGAGCGGCAAGATTATCGTAATTTGATATTTGAGTTGTCCACTCCTCGCGCTCAATACCTAAATTTTGAGATAGGAAGTTGTTTGCGAACTCTCTCCAATTATAGTCGGGGTAGGCAACATGATGAGCGTTAAAGTTTCCTGTTGCACCACCAAATTTACCACTGATAGGTGTGTTTTTAAGAATATTCAACTGTTTTTCCAAACGATAAACAAATACCATCATCTCTTTACCCAAGCGAGTTGGAGAGGCTGGTTGTCCGTGAGTTTTTGCAAGCATCGGAATGTTTTTCCACTCCTCTGCAAAAGTACGGCACTTCTCAATTAGCTCCTCAATAGCAGGGTAGTAAACATTCTCAAGAGCCTCTTTAATTGATACGGGAATAGAGGTGTTATTTATATCTTGCGAAGTTAAACCAAAGTGTATAAACTCTTTGTATGCCTCCAAACCGCCAATAGCATCAAATTTCTCTTTAATAAAATACTCAACCGCTTTAACGTCGTGATTTGTAACACTTTCAATCTCTTTTACATGTTTAGCATCTTCTTCGGTAAAGCATTTGTAAATGCTACGTAAAGCTGGGTATATGTCTGAAGTAACACCCTCCATTTGAGGAAGTTTAATCTCTGCCAAAGCAATAAAATACTCAATCTCTACATATACGCGGTAACGAATAAGTGCATACTCCGAAAAGTAGTCTGCCAACATTGAAGTTTTAGAGTTGTAGCGTCCGTCAATAGGCGAAACGGCTGTAAGCGGTGAAAATTCCATATCTGTAAAATTATATAGTTTCTAAATTATAGTGCGAAGATAATACTTTTTTTGCGTACTTGCCTCTTTTGCGGGAGCTAAAGTGCAGAAATAAAAAAACACTTGCCGAAAGACAAGTGCTTTGTTGTGGGCGTTGACGGATTCGAACCGCCGACCCTCTGCTTGTAAGGCAGATGCTCTAAACCAGCTGAGCTAAACGCCCTTTTTGAGAGGTTTGTTTCTCAATTGCGATGCAAAGGTAATATCATTTTTTATATCTGCAAAATATTTTGATGATTTTTTTGAAAAAATATTTTCAATAATTCGTTTACCTTCTTATTTCTCTCTTATTTTCAATATTATAGATATCTATAAAATATCTGTTATTTTTTTTCTGTAATAGACATGTTTTTTATTAGATAGTTGTTGTAAATGTTAAAAATAAGGGAACTACTTGCTTTTTTTATATAATGTATTATTAAAATCATTTAAAATATCTATATTTGCATTTATTATGCGGTATTGTGCATAAAACGCGTCAAAAACAATAAAACAATTATATTAATTATGAAGAAGAGAGCCTTTTTATTTTTGGCAGCTTTGTTTGTATTATTTACAGCAAATGCAGCAAATTACTATGTTTCTCATGGGGCAAGCGTTAGTATTTCGCATTCTACACACTATCCCAAAGCAGTAAACATTGTTGGTACAGAGAGTCCTGTTCAGTTGCTTGACAATATTGCAACTGCGCCAGGTTGTGCCGCTTACTTTGATAAAACAACAACTGTGTTTGAGGTAAGAGCAGGCGAAACAGTTACACCCAATATCTCTATTAACGGAGATTGGATGCATGGCTATGTCTATGTCGATTGGGACAATAGTGGAGAATTTGACGTTGATGTTACAGGTACAGGTCCTTATACAAAAGGAGCTAATAATTAGTTGATGTGTTGGTCGCTTTACGGACACAACAGCGATGGAGATACCGGATATAACAGCGATGGCGTTTATCAATCAAGTGGAAACGTTCTTGCTCCCGGTTCATTTACTGTACCGGCAGGCTTAACTGAGGGTTCAACTTTCCGTATGCGTTACAAAGTTGAGTGGAACAGCATTGACCCAGCAGGAACCGCAGGAAGTAAATTTTTAACTGACGGAGGCTCAATTATTGATGTTACTCTTAAAATTGTTGCAAGCAGTGGCAACGTTGATACTGATGGACTATATCCCATTGACGATTACACTGAGCCACGTGTCGGAACAACTCCTAACGAGTCAGCTTGGTCAACAATTGATGACGGATTAAACGCAACATGGGCATCACGCGATGTTCACTACAAACTACACGAAGTACCCGAAGTAGTTAAGAAGAGCGAAGCAACAATATATGCTTGGCAAGGTGAACGTGCAAATATTCAAGCATTGCTTTATAGTAAAACAGATCAAGGTAATTTGAGCGTTCGCATGACAACATGGAAAAAAGGCGAAACTACAACCTCAATTAATGCAGGAGAGGCTCGCTTTGTAAACTATGTTATCACTGACGATTACAAACAATGTGGAGATCACCCAATAAACCTAACACCTTGGTTGGTTGCCGATGTTATTGATCAAGATAAACCTCACGCAGTTCCTGCAATGGAGACTCGTCCTGTTTGGTGTAAAATAGAGGTTCCTCGCAATATTGAGGCTGGTGTATATACAACTACCTTAGAGGTTGTTAATGAGAGCGATCAAGTTGTTGAAACATTGAACCTAAACATAAATGTAAATAGTCGTTCAATACCCGAAGTTAAAGATCAAAAATTCCACTTGGACTTCTGGCAACAACCCTATGCTGTAAGCCGTTACTATCAAGTTGATCGTTGGAGCGATGCTCACATTGAGGCACTTCGTCCATATCTTAAGGCATTGGGTGATGCAGGACAAAGAACAGTTTCTGCAATTTTGTTTTACGAACCATGGGGTGTCCAATCACACGATAAGTTTGATCCAATGATTCAAACAACCCTTAAATCAGATGGAACATGGAGTTACGACTATACTATATTTGATAAGTATGTAAATTTATGTGCTGAGTATGGTATTGACAAACAGATAAACTGTTTCAGTATGGTCCCATGGGATATGAGTTTCCGTTATTGGGACGAGGCAAGTTCTTCATATCAAACCATTACAACAACAACAGGAACAACTACATACCAAAACCTTTGGAATAGTTTCTTGTCTTCATTTAAAACACACCTACAGTCAAAAGGCTGGTTTGAAAAGACAAACATTGCAATGGACGAGCGTGCTGAAGCAGATATGCTAAATGCCTACAATATTGCAAGTAATTTAGGATTTAAGATGGCTTTGGCTGGTAATTACCACTCTTCATTGAGCGATAAGTTACAAGATTTCTGTGTAGCATTAGGACAAGATAAAGACTTTACAGAAGCACAACGCGAGTATCGTAAGGCAAATAATATGGTAACAACCGTATATACAAGTTGTGCCGATGTTGAGCCAAACATCTATTCAAACTCTCTTCCTGCTGAGGCAACATTCTTGCCTATTTATGCTGCTGCTAACGATTTGAGCGGATATCTACACTGGTCGTGGATGAACTGGGCTGAGAGTCCTTTGAAAGATACTCGTTTCCGTCTATTCGGAGCAGGAGATACATATTGCTACTATCCAGGTAACCGTTCAAGTGTACGCTTTGAGCGTTTGGTTGAGGGAATACACCAATATGAGAAGATTCAAATTCTAAAAGCTGAGTATGCAAATAACTCTGAGAAATTGGGAGCACTTAATGATTTGTTAGCTCGTTTTGTCAGTCATTCGATATCAGGTGAACAATGTGCTTCATATGTTAACGATTTGGAAGACTTCCTAAATGGTCTTGAAGTTGAAATACCTGAACCAACAGATGTAACAACAGGTTATTATCATATGGTAAGCCGTGCAACTGCTCGTACAGAACATATCTATAACGATGCATTCTTAAGTGGTAACACTAAAAAGTTTACACTACAATCAGACAGCAAAGTAACAACCAATAATGGAATTTGGCGAGTAACCGTTAATGGTGACAAACTTGGCATTAAGAACGGAGATGGAAACAATTTGGTTGCAGGAGCAAGTTACTATGGAAATGTAGTTGGAGACTTCAGCGAACTTACAGTAGGTTCAACTTACGATGTAGGCGAATACCGTTACTATTTCTTCTCTGAGGCTCTAAACTGTACAAACGGAGATGTAAACTTTAAGGTTAATAATATTGACTATGTAACAACTTGGACTGATGGACCTGCTACTGCCGAAGATCAACAATGGCGCTTTGAACCTGTTGATATGGAGGGTAAGAGTGCTTTTAATGTGGTTATAAACGGAGCGGCATCAGGTTCATACGTTACATACACTCATGGTTCAACTATAGAGAAGGCATTTAATGGCGGATTCTTTATTGCTCCTGAAAATGTATCGGAAACAGCATTTGCTGTTGTTGTCCCTGACGAAATTGTATTAGGTGCAAATATTCAAGTTGCAAATGGCACAATTACAGTCTCAAACATTGTATTAATGGAAGAGCCTGAAAAGATTGAGCTATTTAATACAAGTAGAGGTAGCATGAGTATTCCCCCATATCGTATTCCCGGTATCGCAAAAACAAGCACAGGACGTTTGATTGCAGTTGCAGGACGTTTGGTTTGTGGAACAGATCCCGGATACGGACAAGTTGATGCTGTTTGCAAAATAAGCGATGATAATGGTGTAACTTGGAGTGCAGAGAAAGATATAGCAGTAGGTACAGGACAAACATCGGCAACTTATAACTATTTTGATACTGCTTTTGGCGATCCAGCTATTGTTGCAGACCGCACAAGCGAAGAGGTTGCAGTTATCGTAGTTGCTGGTTGTACAGTATATGCCAATACCAATACAACACGAAGCAATCCTAATAAGATTGGTATAATACATAGTACTGATAACGGAAACAGTTGGGGCACTCCTGTTGATATTACAGAGCAAATTTACTCATTGTTTGATAGTGGCAACCCAATTGAATCGGCTTTCGTAGCGGGAGGTAAGGTCTTCCAAAGCCGTATTGTGAAGAAAGGACAATACTACCGCTTATATGCTGCAATGTGTGCTCGTCCAAACGGTAACCGTGTAATATACTCAGACGACTTTGGTCGTACATGGAAAGCTCTTGGAGGAGCATCGGCACTTCCTGCAACAGGTGGTGATGAGCCAAAATGTGAGGAGACTCCCGACGGACGTGTAATACTCTCAAGCCGTGTTGCCGGAGGTCGTATATACAATATATATACATATACAAACACAATGGAGGCAACAGGAAGTTGGAGTACTGAGATGAAGAGTACATTTACAGGTTCTGGCAAAACTCCGGGTAACAACTCAACAAATGGAGAGATTTTGGTTGTTCCTGTAAAACGCAATAGCGATAACAAAGAGATGTATTTGGCATTGCAATCGCTTCCAACGGGAAGTAGTCGTACAAATGTAGGTATATTCTACAAAGAGCTATCAGAGTACTCTGATTATAACAGTGTAGCAAATTTAACAATAGGCTGGGACGGATATTATGAGGTAAGTACAACAGAGTCGGCATATAGTTCAATGGATTTACAAGCTGACAACAAGATAGCCTTTATCTATGAGGAGACTTTAACAAAACATGGTACTGCTCAAAACCCTGTATCTACAAGTTTCCCAACCGGAGCAGGAACTCACAACTATGACGGTTTTGATAACTTCTATATTGGCTACAACTTGGAATACATAACAAATGGAGCATATAGTGTTAAAACCGATGTAAATCGTGGTAACATTGTAAAGAAATACCTTACATCGTATGTGACAAATGCCGAGGCTGCAGACGAACTTAAAGCCGAAGCAAATGAGGCTGTACAAGCATTGGGCGATAACCCAACAACTGCTGAAATTGATAACATATATACATTGTTACAACCACGCGACCCTTTTGACGGGAAAGTGGTAACATTCACAAACGTTCAACAAAACGGAACAGAGTACACTATATATGTTAATAGTAGCAACAAACTTGCATTGAGCAGTTCAACTGTAGCGACACTTGGCGAAAGTGCTCAATTTGAATGTACAAAGCAAGAGAATGGCAAATACTCATTTCGCAATGTGGCAACAAATATGTATATGATATGGCGTGCTGGCGACAGCCAAAGCTATGGATACAACAGCAATTCAGGAACATTATCAACATACAATGCGACATATTGCGATTTTTCAATAGTTGACGGAAGTTCAACAAAAGCAGGAACATACTATATGGTTGGTAAAAGAGACGGAGGTTCAACTGAGGGAACATTTGTGGCAATGTCTGCAACAGGAGTTTTTGACTCATGGGGTAATTCTGTTGCATGGTCAAGCACATATAGTAACCTTTACAAAATTGGATTTATAGAGAGTGCTCCTGCTACGTACACTATTGCAGTATCAACAGAGAACTCTTCGTACGGAACAGTAGCAATTCAAGGATATACCGAAACTTCTGCAGAGATTGAAGAGGGAACATCAGTAACAGTGGTTGCTACTCCTGCTGAGGGTTACCAATTTGATGGTTGGTACTCAAACGAAACAGAGGTTAGTACATCGGCGTCATATACATTTACAGTATCAGCAGAAACCTCTCTTCAAGCAAGATTTGAGGAGATTCCTGCTCCAGAAGAGCCGGAATACTGCACATCATTTGGTAACTCAACACGCACAGCTGGTGATCGCAAATTAACATCATTTACTCTATCTGACGGAGCAAACGGAGGAACTGTAAACGTAAATCAATCGTCTTCATCAGGAGCAGCTATCTACTTTGACAAAACAGATACCGAAATTTCACTTGAAGCAGGAAAAGAGATTACATCAACTATAGATTGGTCTTCAACTTGGATGCATTCATACCTATACATTGATTTTAACGATGATAAAGAGTTTACCCCCGTTGTAGAAAATCATGCAGTAACAGAAGATAGTGAGTTGTTGGCATACTCATTCTGGACAGGAACAGATGGTGCTCCTACAACTACAGGTGCAAACGATAGCTATGGATATAACAGTTTAGGACAATCAGTTTCAGGAGATGCACGTGCAAGTTTTGCGTTACCGACATTTACTATTCCTACAACAGTGGCAGAGGGAACTTACCGCGCAAGATTTAAAATTGACTGGAACACTGCTAATGCTTGTACTATAAACAGTACATCAGAGGCTCCTTGCGTTGTTGACTTTATGCTAACAGTTACATACCCCGACGGAATTGCTGATGCCTCAGCTGATGTAATTAAAGTTTACGCTAACGACGGAGTTATTTACATAAACGGTTACGAAGGAAATGTAAAAGTTATGAACGTAATAGGACAACTTGTCAATGATGTTTATGTAAACGGAAATGCTCAACTTGATATCAAAGCAGGCGCATACGTAGTAGTAACTGGAGATAAAGTAACTAAGGTGATAGTTAAGTAATATAAGTTGTTGGTTTTTATTTGTTATAATAAGCAATTAAAGGCTTAACTAAATAAATTCACGATAGAGGAGAGGACTTCGGTTCTCTCCTTTTTATTCAATCTCTTTAGGAAAACCAAAGGCTGGTTATTAATAGTAGTTGCTATTTTCTTGCCGGTATCGGCAAAAATGACTATATTTGTAATATGAATATAATTAAAACTTGCCGATAGATATGAAATATCACTCAGTAAAACAGGTTGCCGAGAAGTATGGTATATCAGAACGCACTGTTCGCAACTATTGCGCTATGGGGAAAATAGAGGGAGCGTATATGGTAGGCAAAACATGGAATATACCTTCTGATGCTTTATTACCCGATAGAAAGTCAACAAAAGGAAAAATATCACCGCTACTACAAATACTTAAAGAGCAAAAAAATATAAAATACAAAGGAGGTATCTATCATCGTACACAAATTGATTTGACCTATAACTCAAATCATATCGAAGGTAGTAAGCTAACTCATGAACAGACTCGCTATATCTTTGAGACAAATACTATTGGAATAACAGACGAGGTCGTTAATGTAGATGATTTACTTGAGACCCTTAATCACTTCAAGTGTATCGATTATATTATTGAGTATGCAGAAGATAGGTTAACCGAAGATTTTATAAAAAAACTTCATCTGATATTGAAAACGGGTACATCAGATAGTCAAAAAGAGTGGTTTAATATTGGAGATTACAAGAGACTTCCCAATGAAGTTGGAGGTAGCGAAACCACCTTGCCTAAAGATGTAAGTAAAGAGATGAAGTTGTTACTTAAACATTATAATTCTCTTAAAAAATATACCTTTGAAGATATTCTTGATTTTCATGTTTGTTTTGAGCGCATTCATCCTTTTCAAGATGGCAACGGACATATAGGAAGGCTTATAATGTTTAAGGAGTTACTCTTAAAAGGTTATGTACCGTTTATAATTACAGATGAGTTGAAGATGTTCTATTATCGGGGGCTTAAGGAGTGGGGACATCTTAATGGCTATTTAACAGATACCTGCCTTACTGCACAGGATAACTATAAGGCGTTGTTAGATTACTTTAAAATCAAATATTAATCTACATTACCCTATACTAAAAAGAGCGAGAAACCAAAGGAATCTCGCTCTTATTACATATTGATTATATTACTCTATTTCTTACAGCTACCTAAGCAAAGAGGTTTAATCTGTTTAAAGAAGTCGTTGCCCTTGTCATCAACAAGAATGAATGCAGGGAAATCCTCAACCTCAATTTTCCATATAGCTTCCATTCC
Organism: Bacteroidales bacterium; assembly: GCA_017935575.1. Lineage (GTDB taxonomy): Bacteria > Bacteroidota > Bacteroidia > Bacteroidales > G3-4614 > Caccoplasma_A. The sequence continues at coordinate 10,835 of JAGBHI010000063.1, forward strand.
CAATTCGGGGTACTCCAAGCACTCAACGCTCTTAATGTTGTTTTGAGCAAGAATAGCTGCAGGTCCACCAATACTTCCAAGATAGAAACCACCATGTTTATGACAAGCATCAGTAACTTGTTGGCTACGGTTACCTTTTGCAATCATAATCATTGAACCACCATTCTCTTGGAACAGGTCAACGTATGAGTCCATACGTCCTGCTGTTGTAGGACCAAACGAACCCGAAGGCATGCCTTTAGGAGTCTTTGCGGGACCGGCATAGTATATTGGGTGGTCTTTAATATATTGAGGTAATCCTTCGCCATTATCAATGCGCTCTTTAAGTTTAGCGTGAGCAATATCTCTACCTACAATAATAGTACCGTTAAGAGATAGACGAGTAGAAACAGGATATTTGCTCAACTCTGCAAGAATTTCGTTCATCGGACGGTTAAGGTCAATTTTTACTGCATCGCCTTCGCCTGCTTGACGTAACTCTTCGGGGATAAGATTACCCGGTTGGTCGTCCATCTTCTCAATCCATATACCATCTTTATTAATTTTTGCTTTGATGTTGCGGTCAGCCGAGCAAGAGACACCCAAACCAACGGGGCAACTTGCGCCGTGGCGGGAGCAACGGATAATTCTGATATCGTGAGCAAAATATTTACCACCGAATTGAGCTCCGATACCAGCCTCTTGAGCAGCTTTCAAAACCTCTTTCTCCAACTCAACATCGCGGAACGAACGGCCTAACTCGTTACCTGTAGTAGGTAGGTTGTCAAGATATTTAGCCGAAGCAAGTTTAACGGTCTTAAGGTTAGTCTCTGCCGAAGTACCTCCAATAACAAATGCAATGTGATAAGGAGGACAAGCTGCAGTACCCAAAGTCTTCATCTTCTCAACCAAGAACTTAACCAATGAACCCGGGTTAAGCAACGCTTTTGTCTCTTGATAAAGGTATGTTTTGTTGGCAGAACCACCACCTTTAGCCATAAACAAGAATTTATACTCGTCGCCGTCAATAGCGTAAAGGTCAATTTGAGCAGGAAGATTACAGCCTGTGTTTACCTCTTTGTACATATCCAAAGGAGCATTTTGCGAGTAGCGCAAGTTCTCCTCGGTATAGGTTTGGTAAATACCTTTTGAAAGAGCTGCGGCATCGCCACCACCTGTATAGATGTTCTCTCCTTTTTTACCCATTACAATAGCAGTTCCTGTATCTTGACATACAGGAAGTTGTCCTTTAGCGGCAACCTCAGCATTGCGAAGCATTGTAAGAGCAACATATTTATCGTTCTCACTCGCTTCGGGGTCAGAAAGAATTTTAGCAACCATCTCATTGTGTTCGCGACGTAACAAGAAAGATACATCACGCATAGCAGCTTTAGCCAATGCAGTTAAACCTTCGGGTTCAACACAAACAATTTTGCGGTCGCCACACTCTTTAACACTTACATAATCTTTAGTAAGCAAATAGTACTCTGTGTTATCCTTCCCCATCTCAAAGGGGTCTTGATACTTAAATGGTTCTGTAGCCATATCGTTTAGTTTAAAAATAAATCATATTAAAATAAGGAGTCACTATCCTCATTGCGAAGATAGTACAAACAGGGAGCAGAGTCAAATTTGATTGAGCTATGCCGAGGTGTTGTCCATTTTCGCAAAAGGTTATCTTTTGCAAAGGTAATAAAATAGCTAATCTAAAACAATAGGAAAATAGAGGCTATTTTTTATGAGATAAAAAACAATTCAAAAACAAAAGAGTAAGAGTTATGACAAGTATCAAAATCAAGTTTCGTCCTTCTGTTATAAAAAATAAGGAGGGAGTAATTTATTATCAAGTAATTCATAACCGCGTAGTACGTCAATTAAATACAAAATATTTGATTTTTGTGCATGAGTGGAATGAAAAAAATGAGACTCTAATAATTGACAAAAGTTTGCGACAGAGTTATCTTTCTGTTATACAAAAATCAATAGAGTTTGATATTAGACAACTCTATTCAATTATAAACCAAATGGTACAAAGCCAAAGGAGATATAGTGCTGATGATATTATTACTAAATTTTTGGAGTTGCAGAAGGAGCAATCGTTATTTAACTTTATGCAAGGAGTAATAACACTACTTCAACAACTGAAAAAATATCGTACATCAGAGGCTTATATGGCTGCGCTAAGAAGTTTTATGCGATTTCGTGAAGATAGAGATATCTTATTAGATGATATTAATTCTGATTTAATTCAGATGTATGAAGCCTACCTGAGCAATAAAGGAGTAACAAGGAACTCTATCTCATTTTATATGCGAATACTCAGGGCAGTTTATAATCGTGCAGTAGATAAGGAAATTATAATTAATCAAAAACCTTTCAAATATGTTTATACAGGCATTGATAAAACCATAAAACGCGCACTCCCTTTTGCAAAACTTAAATTTATTAAGAATCTTAATCTATTATTACAACCATCATTAGATTTTGCTCGTGATATATTCCTATTCTCATTTTATACACGGGGAATGTCATTTGTTGATATAGCTTATTTAAAAAAGCGGGATATTTCTAATGGAATATTATCGTATCGCCGACGTAAAACAGGACAACAACTTTTTATTCGTTGGGAGCCTTGTATGCAGGAGATTGTTGATAAGTATGACAATTCACTATCAGAATATTTGTTGCCTATCATTAATCCGAATTGTGGCAATGAACGAAAGCAATATCAGAATACAATGATTTTAATCAATCGCAGATTAAAAACAATAGGAAAGATGATTGATGCTCAGTTGCCGTTGACTATGTACACGGCGCGCCATACATGGGCAAGTGTGGCTAAGAATAAGAATATTCCAATATCGGTAATCAGCGAAGGAATGGGACACGATTCAGAAAAGACAACGCAAATCTATTTGGCTTCACTTGAAACATCAGTGGTAGATGATGCGAATGCACAAATATTAAAAGATTTGTAGGAGAGATGCCTGTTTAGCAAAAATGTAAATCTCTTCGTAAGAGATTTACCATAAACTCTAACTATCTGTGTATCTGAGCAATACCGTTATTTTTTAAATAATATTGCTAAACATTTATTTATAAAAATGATATTTTTTTGATATTTGCAGTTCTTTATTAGTGAGATTTTGTATAATTTTACGCATTAATAAATCTCTTACGAAGAGATGAATTATTTTGTATCACAAATTTTATATTTATCATGAAACATTTAAAATTATTTTCAGTGCTATTGGCAATGTTGTTTGCTATGCCGGTACTAACAGGTTGTAGTGATGATGATGAGGAGCCTCTGGAAAATTTAAATGCACCCGAAGCATCTTTATTAATAGGGACATTTAAGGATAGTTCTATTATTCTTAAATTAAAATCAGATAATTCAGGAGGTTGGTATCTTGCTACTAACCCAGCTATAAATGATGGACTGTTTACTTGGAATTATAATGCAACTACGCATGAGTTGTATCTATATGATGTAGATAGTGGGGAACTTGATGAAGTTTTAAAAGTGTGGAATATAACAACTACTTACATAAGATTTTCATATTTTTCTGAAGATGAAAAGAGAACCTTATATCGTATAGAGGAGTAAAGTTCCTAAAAATATTTAATATAGAATTATAAAACTATAGTTAATTTATAACTTTAAAGAGGTATGATAATCCTGTATTATTATACCTCTTTTTTTGTCTTATTATTTTCGCTTAAACAACTATTAATCTATTATTTACAATAGAAACTCCTCAATATTTTGTGGAGTTACAACTTTGTATGTGGCATTGGGATATGAGTTTTTGAAACTTTCAGGACATTTTACATTTGCTTTTTTCTCATTCCATTTAAATTCAAATGAGTTTAGCTGTCCGTCTTCTTCTTCAAGGTAGTCAATTTCATGTTGTTGACGAGTACGCCAAAAATAAGATTGAGCAAAACTTCCTTTGTAGGTATTATTTTTTAATCGCTCTGCAATTGCATAATTTTCCCATAGCTCTCCTATGTCTGTTCTATTTTCTATCTGAGATAGATTTCCAATAATTGCATTGCGAATACCTAAATCCCAAAAAAATATTTTTCGGCTTGATTTTAGTTCATTACGATGATTTCGAGTGAAACTGCCAAGTCGGAATATTATAAATGATTTTTCTAATATATCAACGTAGCGTTCTACTGTTTTTGAATCAAGACCTATAAGATTCCCTACCTCATTATATGAAACCTGACAACCTATTTGCAAAGCTAATGCTTTAACAAGTCGTATCAATTTATCTGGTTTGTTAATGCTATCGAGAGCTAATATATCTTTATATAGGTAGCTTTCGGCTAACTCTTTAAGAATTGCACGTTCATTACCGGCATTTGTTACCACTTCAGGATAATATCCATATACCATACGGTGGGGTATCATACGTGTCTCTTCTATAAATGAGGAGTGATTAACCATTTCGTTAAAAGTTAAAGGATACATCTTGAATTCTCGTTTACGTCCGGTTAGCGATTCGTTAACTTTGTTTGCAAGTTCAAAAGAACTACTACCGGTTGCAATAACTTGCACATTCTCTATTTGGTCGGTTATAAGTTTGAGTCTTAGTCCTATGTCGTTAATTCGTTGAGCTTCGTCAATAACTAATAATCTATTATTCCCTAATATAGCTTTTATTCGGGTTGAGGTCATATTACTAAAAAGTTCTTGAATGTCAAGCTCGTCACCATTCAACCATAAAACATCTTCTCTATTATTTAATAGTTGTTTTAATAGTGTTGATTTTCCAACTTGTCGGGCTCCTAAAATGATTATGGCTTTTTGTCCATTAAGTAAAGCTTTGATATTACTTTCAATCTTTCTGATAATCATAACAAATATGTTTTTTCATTACAAATGTATGTAATAAAATAGTTTTATACAAGAAAAGTCATAACATTTTAGGAATTAAATCCAAAAAAGTCATAACATTTTAGGAATTAAATCCAAAAAAGTCATAACATTTTAGGAATTTGGTATTCTGCTTGCCTCTTTTTTCAATCTCAATTATTAGTCCAATTGGGCTAATAGGTCTAATACTAACATCTTAAAAAAAATAATACTACTAAATAATTGTAAATCAGTAATTTATCCCCCCCCCCCGTAGCTGCCGCTATTGTATCTTAAATAAAATTAGCATATTTTTGCATTAAAGTAGGAACAGAGCATGGTGTGTCTGCAGTCTTTAGTATTCCTAATGACTCTAATGACCCTAATGACCCAAAAAAATAAAACATTAACCAATATAAAAACAAACAATTATGCAACAAAACTACATCAAACAATTGTTGATGTTCTTAACATTCATATCGGTACCGTGGCTATCGGCTCATGCAACCGACTATATGAATGTCTATTTAACATCGCAAGGCTCATTTCAGTCAATCAGCATTGACGAAATAGACAAAATCACCTTCCCGTCGGAAGAAGAAGTAAACATTACCATTTCAGGAATGGTAACCCCCATGGCAATAGAGAACATTGAGGTCATCACCTTTGGCGAAACCGATATCACCGCCATAGAGGAGGCAGTAGCAGAAGTAGCCGATATAGATATAATCTATAGCAATGGCGAAGTACGTATCACAAGCCCCGAGCTAATCAACTATGTACAGCTATACAATATGCAAGGCGTATTGATGCAAACACTAATATCAGGAGAGCAAGAAGCAACCCTTAACGTTAGCAATTACCCCAATGGTATTTATGTAGTAGCCGTACAATCAAAAGGAGAGACAGTAACAAATAAGATTATAATCAATTAGAAATTAGTTCGTTGCAAAAGCCACAATTAGGAATTAGAAATGAATTTAATTAATGTCATCTAAATAATTCCTAATTTCTAATTTCTCATTCCTAATTCAAAAGAAATATGAAAACAAGAATAATCACATTGCTCATAGCAATAATAGCCATAGCAGGCATAAGCATAACAGCACAAGAGTATGACAGAGTAATAAAGCTCTATAAAGATGGAGAACTCATACATAAATACAAAACCACAGAGTTGGATAGCATAAAATTTGACAAAGAGTATAAATATGCCGTATCCGCAACCATAACCCCGTCAAAAGGAGGAACCGTAACCATAAATGGAGCAACAGGCACCCAATATGTATCAGACGGAGGCACAGCCACATTTGTGGCAACCCCCAATAGCGGATATGAATTTAAAAATTGGAGTATAAGCGGAATAGAGATAAGCACATCAAAAAGTTATACCGCAACCATAACCGCCAATCTAACCCTGATCGCCACCTTTGAAGAGCAAACCGTTCCTGCTCCCGGTACAAACAATGGCCACGCCTACGTTGACCTCGGCTTGTCAGTCAAATGGGCAACCTGCAACGTAGGCGCAACAACGCCTGAAGGTTATGGTGATTACTTTGCGTGGGGCGAAACTTCTCCCAAAACAACATATGATTGGAGTACCTATAAATACAGTAACGGCACATATGACTCAATGACGAAATATTGTACACAATCAAGTTATGGAACAGTAGATAATAAAACAACTCTTGAACTCACAGATGATGCCGCAAGGGTAAATTGGGGAGGCAGTTGGCGTATGCCCACAGAAGCCGAACAAAATGAGTTAAGAGATACAAATAACTGCACATGGACCTGGACAACACAAAACGGAGTAAACGGACATAAAGTAACAAGCAAGAAGAACGGTAACTCTATTTTTCTTCCTGCGGCGGGCTATCGCGGCAGTAGCGATCTCTACGATGCGGGCAGTACCGGCCACTACTGGTCTAGTTCGCTCAGTACGAGCGGCAGCTACTACGCTTACGGCGTGAGCTTCTATTCGGGCAGCGTGTACTGGGGCAGCTACTACCGTTGCATCGGGCAGTCTGTCCGCGCGGTTTGCGAGTAGTGTGCGGAATTTACCTGCCCCAACACGCAAATAAAAGAGCGTAACTCCGCCCCCGCGAGCGGTAGCTCGTAAAAGCGGAGTTATGCGAACTGAAAATAAGAATAATAATCACATCCAAGTAGGGAATGGCAACTCACGAAGAGGAGTTGCATAACCCCATTCCCTACTTGGATGTGGAAAATTTAAATACTATCGTAGAACAATAATGGCTCAACTAAAAGAGGTCCTTGAAATAGAGAAAAGTCGCCAAACAATAGAAGATTGTTTGGTAATTCATCTGTTTCAAGAGGGAACATTTTATCGGGCATACGAGATGAGCGCCTGGTTGTGTTTCAGGTATATAAAGCAATTTAAGGCAACACATCGTCAACTCAAAGCAGAGGGAGAGAGTCTTGTTCTTATAGGATTTCCGGTAACAAGTCTTGAGAGATATTTGACAGAAAGTAACATTGAAACACTGCTAAATGAAGATAAAAAGGTTGATATAAAAATAAACCCTGAATATTTGAAAGAGTATGACGATATAGAACACCTTTATGAAGATTATTTAAACTGGAAGATGTGTGTTCCGTTAAAAAACTCTCCTAAGAAAGGCGAAGAGCATCAGTTTCAAGAGAATAATGTTAACACAATAAATATAGAAGAACTATTTGAACAAATAATAAAATATCCCATAGAGCAAAAAACACCAATAGAGTGTATGCTCTTTTTATCAGAAATAAAACAAATAATAATAAATAAAAACAGGTAAATTCATAGGAGATTCGCCTAAATAGAAATAGGATAGTATCAAGAGAGGTAGTTGGTTCGTAATAGAAGAAGTTTAAGAAGCTGTTTAAATTTTATTGAAAAAGTCCCTTTTACCTCCAAAAAATATAATCTCCGTCGCTTTATGCCACGTTGCTTTTTCTTCCTGCGGCGGGCTATCGCAACAATAGCAATCTCAACAATGCGGGCAGTAACGGCAACTACTGGTCAAGTTCGCTCAATACGAGCAACAGCAACAACGCTTACAACGTGAACTTCAATTCGGACAACGTGAACTGGAACAACAACAACCGTTACAACGGGCAATCTGTCCGCGCGGTTTGCGAGTGTGCGTAGCACTTACCAATTTTTTTCTCCCATAAAAGGGAGTTTTTTATTTATGAAAAAGTATAAGCTAACCAAAGAACAACTATTGGCAGATTTGTATCAAGCATATTATGCCGCTCGCAAACATAAACGAAACAAACCCTATCAACTACGTTTTGAAGCAAATCTTGATAATAACCTTAAAGAGTTATGTGATGAATTGTACAACAGAAGATACAAAGCGCGTCCGTCAACCTGTTTTATAATAAGTGATCCTAAGAAACGAGAAGTATTTGCCGCCGATTTCAGAGACCGAATAGTACATCATCTCTATTATAACTACACACACGAAATTTACGAAAGAACATTTATTTGTGAT
>JAGBHI010000064.1 GCA_017935575.1 Bacteroidales bacterium
TGAGTCTCTTTTTGTATTGACCTAAATTCAACGACATTACGACTTTCTACAAATGTTTCAACCGCTTTTGGCAAACCCCCAACCAATAAATATTTTTTGAAGAGATCCATCATTTTATCGTGCATTGCATCTGATAATGATTGTTGCTTGTTGAAATTTTCTCTCATTGTATCAATGAGAAGTTCTCCAACTCCATTGGCATAAAGAAACTCTTCAAAATCCATTGGATACATGTGTTGTATCTCTAAACTTCCGATAGGTACTGATTGCGTATTCTTTAATGTTACCCCAAGCAAAGATCCACTTGCTATATATGTAAATTTGTTTTCAGCCATTAAAAACTTTACAAGTGTAAGAAGATGATTATATGCCTGTATTTCGTCAATAAACACAAGAGTATTTGTCTTATCTCCCATTTTATCGCCCGCAACCAAACTCAAAGCCATATAAAAGTCCTTGGTGGTTTTTGCATCGGCAAATATTCTATCTCCCAACTTGTCTTCTTCCATATTGATTTCAATATAGTTAGAAAACTTCTTTTGTCCTATCCAACGAATTATATATGATTTACCTATTTGACGTGCTCCATCAATCAACAACATTCTATTGGACGCTGACGAAAGATACTCTTCAATCCTTTTTGTTATTTTTCTGTATAGCATATTCAACTTATTTACAGGCACAAATATAGTATATTTTTTTAATTTAGGTGCGTTTTCCTATAAAAAAGCATATCAAAAAGGTGCGTTTTCCATAAATTTTGACCCCTAAAAAACTGCGTTTTCCGACGAAATGCAGTTCGTATGCAAAATTTTAAAGTATAAAAGTGCTTGAAAGTATCTTCAAAGTTCAGCTCAAAAATAGCTTTTCTCTTATGTAATTATTACAACTCCGTATAATTTTTATATTGAAATTTATATTACTTTCGACCGATACCTTTCGGCTGAAAGTTTTTTTGTAACTTCGCACAAAGTTTTGAAACTGATTTAAAATTATGGATTTTTCATACGACGTTATTGTAGTGGGTGCAGGTCATGCCGGTTGCGAGGCTGCAACTGCTGCCGCCAACTTGGGTTCTAAGACCCTGCTTATTACAATGGATCTTAACAAGATTGCCCAAATGAGTTGTAACCCCGCTATTGGAGGTATTGCAAAGGGACAGATTGTTAGAGAGATTGATGCTCTTGGTGGCTACACAGGTATTGTTACCGACCGTACTGCTATTCAGTTTCGTATGCTAAATCGCTCAAAGGGTGCTGCCATGTGGAGCCCTCGCGCTCAAAGCGATAGGGCAAAATTTATTCAAGAGTGGCGTAGTATTATTGAAAATACTCCCAATTTATATTTATGGCAAGACTCTGTAAATGAGCTAATTATAAGAAACAAGACTGTTGAAGGGGTTAAAACTCAGCTTGGCGTTGAGTTTTTTGCCAAAACGGTTGTTATCACTTCGGGAACTTTCCTTAATGGCTTAATGCACATTGGCCGTACCCAATTTGTGGGTGGAAGAATTTCTGAACCTGCTTCGTATGGTATCTCTGAACAGTTGGCTGCTGAAGGTATCACTGTGGGACGTATGAAAACAGGTACTCCCGTAAGAATTGATGCAAGAAGTATTGACTTTTCGCTATGTACCGAACAGGGTGGTGATGACGATTTTCATAAATTCTCGTACCTCGATTTTAAACCTCGCCAACTTAAACAGGTTAGTTGCTGGAGCGTTTATACAAGCCCCCGAGTTCATGAAATTCTGCTTGAAGGTCTCCCCGACTCTCCTCTTTATAACGGACAAATTAAAAGTATTGGTCCTCGTTACTGCCCAAGTATCGAAACCAAACTTCATACTTTCCCCGACAAGATGGAGCATCAACTTTTTCTTGAACCCGAAGGTGAAAATACAAATGAATTTTATTTGAATGGTTTCTCTTCATCGCTCCCAATTGATATTCAAATTAGAGCTTTGCAAGAGATTCCGGCTTTGCGCAACGTTCATATTTACCGCCCCGGTTACGCTATAGAGTACGACTATTTTGAGCCTACTCAACTTAATCATACCCTCGAGAGCAAGATTATTAAAAACCTATATCTTGCCGGTCAGGTTAACGGAACAACAGGTTACGAAGAGGCTGCAGGGCAAGGGTTGGTTGCCGGTGTTAATGCTCATATTCGTTGCCATGGTGGAGAGGATTTTGTTCTTCGTAGAGACGAAGCTTACATTGGTGTTCTTATTGACGACCTCGTTACTAAGGGCGTTGACGAACCCTACAGAATGTTTACTTCTCGTGCAGAATATCGTATTTTACTCCGTCAAGATGATGCCGATATGCGTTTAACAGAGAAGGCTTATAATATTGGTTTGGCAACCAAAGAGCGATACGATTTGCTTCAAAGCAAAAAGGCAGAGATAAACAGATTGGTTGATTTTTGCAGAAACTTCTCTGTTAAGACTGCATATGTAAATGATGCTTTGGAGAAGAAAGGCACTTCGCCATTGAAACAGGGAATAAAACTTGCCGATTTAATGTTACGCCCTCAATTAAATATATATGATATTATTGAGATAGTAACTCCATTCAAACGCGAAACTGACAAGATAACCAATCGCAAAGAGGAGATTCTTGAGGCAGTTGAAATTCTTTTGAAATATGAGGGTTATATTGAACGCGAAAAACTTATAGCCGACAAAATAAGCCGTCTTGAGAATATTCGCATAAAGGGCAAATTTAATTATAGCGAGATAACTCAACTTACTATTGAAGCACGCCAAAAACTATCAAAAATTGACCCTGAAACTATTGCTCAAGCAAGCCGAATACCGGGAATATCGCCCAACGATATAAATATTCTGCTAATGCTTTTAGGCAGGTAATTTATTGTAGGAACGGACCATGGTACCTCCGCGACAGACAAGATTTAGTATAACTCTGCCTGCAAAATAAAAGATAAAAAGATATTTACAAAATAATTGTTCCACGTGAAACAATAGGAATAAGATGAACGCCGAGACATTAAAAAATATAAAGAACATTATATCTATAATGCCCGAAAAACCCGGTGTTTATCAATATTTTGATAAAGAGGGAACAATTATATATGTAGGTAAAGCAAAAAATCTAAAACGTAGGGTTTCATCATATTTCAATAAAAACAATCAGAGTGTAAAGACAAATATGCTGGTCAGGCATATTGAAACTCTCAAATACTTCATTGTTGAGAGCGAAGAAGACGCGTTGCATCTTGAAAACTCCATGATTAAAGAGTATCAGCCCAAATACAACATTCTACTAAAAGATGATAAAACCTACCCATGGATTGTTGTAAAAAAAGAGCCATTTCCTCGTATATTTCTTACAAGAACCGTAATAAAAGATGGCTCAAAATATTACGGTCCATACAGCAATGTAGGCATGGCAAAAGTGGTTTTGTCACTAATAAAAAGATTATATCCTATTCGTTCATGTACTCATCTTCTTACCAACGACAGGATAAAAAACGGCAAATATTCAAAATGTCTGGAGTTTCATATAAAAAACTGCAACGCCCCTTGTGTTGGATTAGAAAGCAATGAAAAATACGATGAGTATATACGCCAGGCACGACAAATCCTTAATGGAGAGACAGCGCAACTCTCGCAAATTTTAATAGAGGAGATGCAGAAGTTATCTTCTGAACTAAAATTTGAGGAGGCACAAAAGGTTAAAGAGAAATATTTGATGCTTGAAAACTATCGCTCAAAATCGGTTATTGTAAATTCAAGCGTTAATAATGTCGATGTTTTCGGATACGACGATTACGAAGGTAACGTATATATTAATTATATGAACATACGAGAGGGTGCTATTATCCAAAGTATGACAATATCATATAAAAAGAGGTTAGACGAGGAGAAAGAATATATATTGGCACTTGGAATTACTGAATTACGCGAAAGGTTCGGCAGTAACGCTCGCGAAATTATCGTACCTTTTGAAATTGGAGTAGAGTCAGCCAACTATACAATTACCGTTCCTCAACGGGGAGATAAACGCCATCTTTTAGAGATTTCTACAAAAAATGCGATTCAATACCGAATAGACCTGGCAAAACAATCGGAAAAACTAAATCCTGAGCAGAGAACAACAAGAATACTTACACAACTTGCAAAAGATTTCAGATTAAAAGAGCTCCCGAGACATATGGAGTGTTTTGACAATTCAAATATTCAAGGGACAAATGCCGTTTCAGCTTGTGTAGTATTCAAAAATGCGAAACCATCAAAAAAGGAGTATCGCCATTTTAACGTAAAAACTGTTGTTGGAGCGAATGATTATGCTACAATGCACGAAGTGATATTTCGCCGATATCGCCGAATGATTGACGAAGGTGCAACTTTACCCCAATTAATAGTAGTTGACGGAGGTAAAGGGCAACTCAGCTTTGCCATTGAAGCACTTAAAGAGTTAGATTTATATGGAAAAATTGCAATTGTTGGTATTGCCGAAAGATTGGAAGAGATATACTTTCCTAATGACCCTATACCCTTATATATTGATAAAAACTCTGAATCTCTGAGAGTTATACAACATATGCGCGATGAAGCTCACCGTTTTGGAATAACTCATCACCGCAAAAAGAGGAGCAAAGCTCAAATATCTTCAGAACTTGACACAATTAAAGGTATTGGAGAAAAGAGCAAACAGATGTTACTTAAAGAGTTTAAGAGCATAAAAAGGATAAAAGACGCTGATTTTGAGAGCGTTGCAAAAATAATTGGGAATTCAAAAGCTACAATTCTGACTAATGCTTTAAACAATAAAGAGGTTAATTGATAAATTATAATTAATTTCGCGCTCAAATTAATATCTATGAGAGTTGTTATACAAAGAGTAAACAGAGCATCGGTAACAATAGCGGGTAAACTAAAATCATCTATTGAGAAAGGACTATTAATACTACTTGGGGTTGAAGAGGCAGATACCGACGAAGATATAAAATGGTTAGCGGCAAAGGCTGTAAATCTTCGTATATTTGACGATGAAAACGGCATAATGAACCTTTCGGTTAAAGATATTGACGGAGAGGTGTTGGTTGTAAGCCAATTTACCCTGTATGCCGCAACTAAAAAAGGCAACAGGCCATCGTATATAAGGGCTGCCGGACACAACATTGCAATACCTATGTATGAAAATTTCTGCAAAGAGATATCAGCCTTAACAGGGAAAGAGACTAAGCAAGGAGAGTTTGGTGCAGATATGCAGGTTAATCTTGAAAACAGCGGACCGGTTACTATAATAATTGACTCAAAAAACAGAGAATAGATGAAGATTAGTGAGGCGCAACATATTGTTGACGAATGGATAAAAACTTATGGTAAACGCTACTTTAATGAGCTTACCAATATGGCTATTCTAACAGAAGAGGTTGGAGAAGTAGCACGAATAATATCACGAAAATATGGCGAACAATCGTTTAAGGAGAGTGATAAAGAGAAAGATCTCTCTGATGAGTTGGCCGATGTTTTATGGGTGTTAATGTGTATAGCCAACCAGACAGGTATTGACCTTACAGCGGCTTTTGAACGCAATATAAAGAAGAAAACAGAGAGAGATAATAAACGACATATAAATAATCCAAAATTATAAAAAGAGATGGACAGATATAACGAAGCTATCGCAAAATATGAAAAAAATCTTAACGACGAAATCGTAAAGAATGAGGTTGAAAATTTGCTTAAGGCTCACCTAAACGAGAATTGCAACGAAGAGGTATATAAAACTATATTCTCATGCATGGATTTAACCTCTCTAAATGTAACAGACAACTACGAATCGGTTTCAAAGTTAGTTGAGATGGTAAACAAGATGGATAATGACTACTCAAATATACCTAATGTAGCTGCTATATGCGTATATCCTAACTTTGTAACTGCCGTAAGAGGTGCTCTTGAAGTATCTGATGTAAACGTAGCTTCAGTTTCAGGAGGCTTCCCCTCATCTCAAACTTTCTCAGAGATTAAGGCAATTGAGGCAGGTCTTGCAATAAAAGATGGAGCCGACGAACTTGATATTGTAATGAATGTTGGCAACTTTGTAATTGGTAATTACGAAGATATGTGCGACGAGATTAACGAAATAAAAGAGATTTGCGGTGACGCAAAACTGAAAGTTATCCTTGAAACCGGAGCTTTGGAGAGTACCGAGAACATCAGGAAAGCTGCAATTCTTTCGATATACGCAGGTGCCGATTTTATAAAGACATCAACAGGAAAGATAGGAGTTGGCGCAACTCCCGAAGCATTCTATGTTATGTGTAATGCTGTTAAAGATTACTACAATGAAACAGGGACTAAAATAGGCGTAAAAGCGGCCGGTGGTATTAGAACGGCTTCTGATGCTACAAAATACTATACAATAGTTAAAGAGGTATTAGGAGAGGAGTGGTTAAATAAGGAGCTTTTCCGCATAGGTGCTGCAGGATTGGCAAATAATCTTATAGCCGCTATTAACCAGGAGTAATCGCACATAACTACTTACTAAATAATAAACCCCAAGAGCAATAGCTTTTGGGGTTTTAATATCTTTTAAAAGGCAAAGTATTAATAATTACGCTCTATGATATAGTCAAGAATATCAGATAGAGCATCTTTTATGGGAGAATCTTCAAATACAGACAATGCTTCAACAGCCTCATTTTTAAAATTCTGCATCATATTCTCGGCATATTCAATTCCTCCTCGCTCTTTTGCGTATTCAACCAATGTAAATATCTCATCGTCAGTTAAAGATTGCTTCATCAGAAGAGCTTTCATCTCCTCATTTTTAGCATCATTTGAAGATAATATCGCGAATAAAAGAGGCAACGAAACTTTACCCTCTTTTAAATCTGAACCTGTAGGTTTACCTACACTATCATCTGTAAAATAATCGAAAATATCATCTCTTATTTGAAAACACATTCCCAACTTTTCACCATAAATAGCAACCGCATTCAGTTCCTCATCTGAAGCTCCACTTGCCCAAGCTCCCATCTTCATACAAGAAGAGAACAATGAAGCTGTTTTTTGTTTAATAACCTTATAATAGCGCTGTTCATCAAGGATATGCTCATCTGCAGTTTCAATTTGGTCAATTTCTCCTTTGGCCAACTCTTTACCGAGTTCAGCTATCATGTCAATAATAGATATATTGCCCGATTTTATCGCCGATTGCAAAGCGCACGAAACGAAGAAATCTCCGACTAAAACTGCAATACGGTTATCCCATATAGAGTTTACCGTTTTTCTGCCACGACGTAAAGGAGAGCTATCTACTACATCATCATGTATAAGGCTTGCATTATGCAACAACTCAACAGCTACCGCTGCACTTAAGGTTGAGTCATTTATATTACCAAATAGGCGTGAACTTAGAATTACCAACATAGGGCGAATTTGTTTGCCCTTTGACTGCAAATAATAGTCAATAACGCTCTTCAACAGCACATTGTCTGTATCAAGAGCTTGAGCAAGGGTAGAGTTGAAACTATTCAATTCAACCCCAATCGCACTTTTTATGGTCTCCTTTATATTCATTATAATCATTAATAAGTTGCAAAAATAGTAATAAAACGAGAGAAAATCCCTATCTTTACATAAAATTAGAGAAATATTTTATACTTATTCTGATGAAGAAACTGTTTTTATTAGATGCATACGCTCTCATATACCGTGCATACTACGCATTTATAAAAAATCCACGAATAAATTCTAAGGGATTAAATACATCGGCAATATACGGATTTGTAACAACATTGGAGGAGGTTCTAAAAAAAGAGGAGCCTACACATATTGCTGTTGCATTTGACCCATCAGGACCTACATTCAGACATGAAATGTTTGAGCAGTACAAGGCTCAACGCGAGGAGACTCCCGAAGCAATACGCACTGCTGTGCCTATTATTAAAGAGATATTGGCTGCTTACAACATTCCCGTACTTGAAGTTTGCGGTTACGAAGCAGACGATGTTATCGGTACAATCGCAAAACTTGCCGAGAAAAAGGGATTTGATACCTATATGATGACCCCCGACAAAGATTTCGGGCAATTGGTGAGTGAGCATGTATTCCAATATAAACCTCGCCACGGTGGCGGATATGATATATACGGTGTTGAAGAGGTTAAAGAGCGATACGAAATAAGCGACCCTCTTATGATTATAGATATGTTGGGGCTTATGGGCGATAGTGCCGATAATATTTCCGGCTGTCCCGGAGTAGGAGAGAAAACAGCAATTAAGTTAATAAATGAATTTGGGTCAGTTGAAAATTTAGTTACTTCAACTGAAAAATTAAAAGGGGCTTTAAAACTTAAAATTGAAAATAATATTGAGCAAATAAAATTCTCAAAATTTTTGGCGACTATAAAAATTGATGTCCCAATAAATTTTGATGAGGATAATTTGATATATGTAAAACCCGATGAAGGTAAACTATCCAAAATTTTTGCCGAACTTGAATTCCGTAATCTTGCTGAAAAAATTTTAGAAAAAAATACAACTCAGGAGACAACTGAAAAAAAAGAGGCAAAAAAAGTTCAAACTCAACCCTCGCTCTTTGATTTATTTGCGACCGATGAGTCAGGAGATTCAGAATATCAAAACGTAGCGACCTCAAACAATCGTCTTCACAACTACTATCTAACTGATACTGAGGATAAAATGAGGGATTTAGCCTTAAAATTAGATAGTGCTGAAAAATTTGCATTTGACACAGAAACAACATCGGTTGAGCCAATAAATGCAAAATTGGTTGGAATGTCATTCTCAATAAAGGAAGATGAGGCATTTTATGTTCCTGTTCCCGAAAATGATGAAGAGGCAAAAAAAATTGTTGAAATTTTTAGAGGAGTTCTTGAAAATGAGAAATCTCAAAAAATTGGACAAAATATAAAGTATGACTACATTGTAATGAGAAACTATGGCGTCGAGTTGAAAGGTGAAATTTTTGACACCATGGTCGCCCACTATCTGTTACAACCTGACGGACATCACAACATGGACTACTTAGCCGAGGTATATCTCGGGCACAAAACTATAAGCATTGAAAATTTGATTGGAGCAAAGGGCAAGAACCAACGCTCAATGAGAGATGTTCCTTTAGCTGAGATTTGCGAATATGCAGCCGAAGATGCTGATATTACATTAAGACTGAAGAATGTTTTTGAGCAAAAATTGAAAGATGAAAACCTTGAAAAACTATTCTATGAGATTGAGATGCCTCTTGTAAGGGTACTTGCCGATATGGAGATTGAGGGTGCGAGAATTGATACTGATACTCTAAGTGAAAGCTCGCGAATACTTACCCAACGTGCCATTGAGTTAGAGAATAAGATATTTGAACTTTCGGGCGAAGTATTCAATGTAAATTCACCACGCCAAGTAGGAGAGATACTATTTGTAAAACTTAAAATTGACCCCAAAGCAAAACCATCTAAGCAGGGTGGCTACTCTACGTCCGAAGAGGTGCTTACAAAATTGATAAACAGACACCCAATAGTACCACTTATCCTTGAGTACCGAGGACTTAAAAAGCTACTAAGCACATATATAAATGCTCTTCCCGAGTTAATTAACAGCCGTACCGGGAAGATACATACTTCATTTAACCAAACAGTTACGGCAACAGGCAGATTAAGTTCAAGTAACCCCAATCTGCAAAATATTCCCATTCGCGATGATAATGGCAAAGAGATTAGAAAAGCATTTATCCCTAACGAAGGGGAGATATTCTTCTCGGCCGATTATTCTCAAATTGAGCTTCGTATAATGGCTCATCTAAGTGAAGATGAAAATATGGTTGCTGCATTTAAATCGGGCGAAGATATACACGCCGCTACTGCTGCAAAAATTTTTAATATCCACGTGGGTGATGTTACAAGTGACATGCGCCGTAAAGCTAAAACTGCAAATTTTGGTATTATTTACGGCATATCAGCCTTCGGATTAGCCGAAAGGTTAAACATATCGCGTAGTGAAGCAAAAGCCCTTATAGATGGTTATTTCGTCTCATTCCCAGGTGTGCGCAGATATATGGATAAAAGTATTGAGATTGCTCGCGAAAAAGGGTATGTTGAAACTATAACAGGACGTAGAAGAGTGCTACAAGATATAAATTCTCACAACAGCATTGTGCGAGGATATGCCGAGCGAAATGCTATAAATGCCCCTATACAAGGAAGTGCTGCCGATATAATAAAAATAGCAATGATTCGTATTGCTAAAAGAATAAAAGAGGAGAGATTGCAGTCAAAAATGATTATTCAAGTACACGACGAACTGAATTTCAGTGTTCCTCAAAACGAACTTGAAAAAATCAAAGATATTGTATCTTACGAAATGGCAAATGCATACTCAATGAATGTTCCTCTAATAGCAGATATGGGAAGCGGTAAAAATTGGCTTGAGGCTCATTAATATAGGGCTTAATATTTGAACCTTTTAAACTTGTATTCACTACTCTTAAGTGGATAACGATTAAAAAGTTCTGCAATATCTGCAAGGTTGCCAGAGATAGGTTTGGCAACCTTTTCTACTCTACCCTCTCCCACTCTGAACGAGCCATTATTAAAAGATAAAATATCGTCTGAAACTGTTATTTCAAAACTCTCATTCGGATATAATGATGCATACGTCGATAGGTATCTTTCAACGTTTATCACCCTATATTGAGGCAAATTTAATTCATCATCTCCTGTTCCAAAATCAAAATCTACATCATTTAAAAGCTGAATAGGAGAAGACTCTTGTTTCGCAAAACCCATTCCTTCGTACCATTGAGTAAGAGTCTTATCTCCGGGAATAAGCATACATCTATTGCCCCCATTGCGATTTATACACTCAAAAATATCAATCATCAAGGCTCGAGCATAACCCTTATTCCTATATTCTCCACGTGTAGCAAGACCATATATATAGGGACAGAATGAGATATCATCTTTAAAAAGAAAGAGGTCGGCAGAAGATACAATCATATCCCTATCGTGCAACAAATAGCTCTTACCAAGTGGGCGAATCTCCCTTATATATCTTTCAATAAACTCTTCTTCATCTCCAAAAGCTTCGCGCCAAAGCATTGCTACCTCTTCAGACTCTATCTTGAGCTTTATCTCTTCAATCTTTTCTTCGTTTCCGGCAAGTTCAATCAAACTGAATTTTGGATATAACATTATAGGCTGATACGATAATTTGGCTGTACGTAGTCCTTGAATACCCAAATCCTCTTCGCGATTTATATAACAAAAATTTGAAGGCAATGAGTTTGCCAAAAGATTATTTATCATAGCAAAACTACCCTCATATTTAGCACTTCCTTTCTCTATATGAACACAAAATGCATGTTCATTTATAGCTGAGCCATACGAAAAGGCAGCTAACTCCTCTCCTACATATAGTGCTACACCTCGCAAGTCAAGAGCCTCAAAATTGTCCATTCCTCGTTCAATAGCATCACGCTCACTGATATATTCATCACTATTTGCGTTTTCCTTGCCCTTATACCACTCTTCAAGCAAATTCATTACTTCTGCCTTATGAATACTTGAAAGTGGCTCAGAAGAGAAATTATAGAGTTTTTTAAAGGCGTTTATATGATTTCGTTTAGGCTGTAACTTTTTACCTGAAAGAGTTTGCAATTGAGAAGCATTATATATGTAGTCAAATTGTTCTCTGCAAGGGTATAAATAGTAATTGCAAAAAGAATGAGATGCTCTAATTTTTTCGGTAAAATTAGATGATAATCCTGCCATTTTTAGAGGTTGGGCATTTGAATTTGTATATTCCACAATTTTATTGAATGCCGAAAGATTATCACCATCTCCTATAGGCTCAAGATAAATATAACCATCACGGTCATTATCTCTAAAACGGACAAAGACAAAACCATCTTGCTCTGTAATTTCAGTATTATACTTGTGCGCCCAACAAAATATATTGGCAAATGCGAAATCGCAACTCCCCTCGCCCATCTTAAACGATGAGCGTTCAAATATCTCCTTATCTTCAATAGTTACAGGTCTGAATTCAAGCATATAGTACGCATTAAAGTTGTGCAAAAGTACAAAAAAGAGGGTAAATCAGTACTCTTTAGGAAGATTTTTCCCTGTGGTAATATAGGCAGGTGCAATATAGTGATAGCCCGATGCATTTTGAAATATTCTCAACCCAAACATTGGTGCAGAAGAGCATATATGCTCTGTAATTTCGCTCTTAACACTCTCATAGGCTTTCCATTCGGTTATTGAAGTAAAACAGTATAATTCGAGTGGAACCCCATTATCAGCAGGGGGCAAAAGCCTTACCATGCACATTAACGTCTTGTTTATAAGAGAATGAGACTCAGCATATAGCTGAACATATGCCCTAAATAAGCCAAGATTTGTATCTATTGTCCCGTTTACCAATCCCTTACTATTATTAGTGTTCATCTCAATACCCTCTTCCCTATCCTTCTCCTTTTGAATAATATAATCTTTTAAAATATCCACCCTTTTAATATCCTCTAACTGCTCATCAGACAATGGTTTTATTGTTGAGGCCTCAATCATTACAGCAACCCTTATTCTTCGTCCTCCGCTCTGCTGCATTGCTCTCCAATTTTGCATAGGTTCTGAAATAAGCGAATAAGGAGGTATTGTAACAATGGTATGGTCAAAATTACGCACCTTAACGGTATTAAGAGTTATGTCAAGAACGATACCATTTACCTTTTCATTATCTGCCGTTATCCAGTCTCCTTTACGTAAAACATCGTTCTGAGACAACTGAACTCCTGCCACCAATCCCAATATGGTATCCTTGAAAACCAACATTAATACGGCGGCAAAAGCACCTAAACCGGTAATCAGATTAATTGGAGATTTGTTTATTATAATTGATACTACTATAATCAACATTAAGGTTATTACAATTCCACGAAACAACTGTAGCAACCCATGCATAGGAATATTCTTAGTGTGCTCTTTAGCCTCCAAAATCTTCCACACAACACCCAATATGTAGTTAATGTAAATTGAAAAAGATATTACAAAATATATCCAACATATACGTTCAAGAAATTTTATAAACTTCGGATAATCATCGTCATATATCAATGGCAAAAATGATAGGATAAGAATAGGCGGAAGCACATAAATAAGACGGGCAAATATATTGTTTTGAGCAAGCGTTTTTAATACCGTGGCTTTTCTCCTTTTTAAAATTACAATTGAAATACGATGAATTATAAATTTTAATAGCCACGATAATAAAAATGATAATAGAATCAATATCAATACAAATATCCAACCATCTGCCTTATTAGCAAAATCAGTTGTAAATCCCCACCTCCTAAACAGATCCTCAATAAAAGTTGTAAGTTTATCCGAAATAGAAAAAACCTCTTGCATAACAGCTCTTTTTGTAATTAACCAAACAGCTGTGCAAAAGGTTCATATTTACATAAGTACAGGAGAGGGGAGATAATGGAACGATGTTACCAAAATTTATTATTCTCTACACTATACTCAAAGCCAACAGATGCCAATTTATTTTCAAGCCACTCTCTGTCAATAGACAAACTTGCACACAACTCATCAAGAGAAGGATACTCGTCTCGCAGTTTCATGTTTATAAAGCTAAAAAGCATCATTGGGTCATTAGGAATTGTTTCCATTAAATTTTGATGTTACAATAAATTATTAAAAATTGCGACCACCCGATTATTCAGGTGGCCGCTCTCTTCTCTTTTTAAAGACTGATAGGATTAACCCTCAATGATTGCTCCTGTAGGACAAGCATCAGCGCAAGTTCCACAGCTAAGACATTTGTCTGGGTCGATTTTGTAGATATCGCCCTCAGAGATAGCCTCTACTGGACACTCTCCTGCACATGTTCCACATGCTACGCAGTCTTCTGTAATAACGTAAGCCATTTTCGTTTCGTTTTATAAATTAGTACTAATGCGTTGCAAAGTTACCGTTTTTCAGTAAAATTGCAAAAAATAGAGTGTTAATTATTTTAGTTTATTGCTTAAAGCAGCCATCTTTATAGCAGTAACTGCCGCCTCGTCTCCTTTGTTTCCGAGTGAGCCTCCCGCTCTGTCTAAAGCCTGTTGCATATCATCGGTAGTTAAAACTCCAAATATAACAGGTATTGTACCCTCTTCGTTCAACGATGTAATACCCTGAGTAACACCACCACATACATAATCAAAATGAGGAGTTCCTCCTCTTACAACACACCCCAAAACAATAACTGCATCGGGACGATAAAATTGCATAGCTCTTTTTGCTCCGAATGTAAGTTCAAACGTTCCGGGAACATACTCTACGAATATATTCTCCTCTTTTACTCCATTAACCATAAGAGTGTCGCAAGCTCCTTTTAAAAGAGCATCGGTAACCTTGTCGTTCCACTCTGAGCATATTACTGCAAACTTCATTTTTGAAGCATCAGGCATAGAACTCTTATCATATGCCGAAAGATTTGTTGTTGCCATAATCTTTTAATAAGAAAGAGGGTGCCAACATAAGTTATTATGCGATACCCTCTAATTTTATTTTTAACCCCTTAAGGCTAATACTATTTCACATTCAATTTTGCTCTCTCAATATATTTATCAACGTCTTGACCTATAAATGAGTTAGCATATTTATCTTTAATCTCTTGATACAACTCAATTGCTTTAGCAAAATCGCCCTCTTTCTCTGCAATAACAGCAGCTTTTTTAAGGAAAATAGGTGATGTTAACTCATTTGAAGCCTTTTTAGCAGCCTTAACAAATGCAGACATTGCTTCGTCATAGTTACCCATATTTGCATAACAGTTTCCTATCATTGCTAAAACATTAGGATAGAAAAGAGCATCGCTACCGCTATATGCTTTTAGGTATTCAAGAGCCTCTTCGTTATTTCCAAGGTTATAAGCACAAATTCCTGCATAAGCATTAGCAAGATTACCTGCATCTGTACCTGAATACTCATCAGCAACAGCTTTAAAGCCTATAAAATCAGCGCCATTACCATTAAGAGCTACTTCATAAGAGTCTTGCTCAAAATAGAACTCACCTTTGTACATCTCCTCTTGCGCTTTAGTCTCTTGAGGAATAAAATAGAATTGACGAATTGACAAGAAGCCTGCGACTACGATAATCGCTGCAGCTACAACAATCAAAATTGCTTTACGATTTTGTTCAATCCATTGTTCTGTAGTTGAGAGGACGCTATTCATTTTGTCCAACTCGTCCATTTGTTTTTCGTTATTAGCCATTTGTATTTAAATGTTTTTAATTAATATTCAATCACTTACTCCAAAACAAGAGGCACATATAAAATATAAACGTCTCCTATTATCGTAAATTATTGTGCAAAAATAAACTATTTATCTATATTTATAAAATTTAGTTCAAAGTTTTTACAAGAGAAATAAATATTATCTTTGCAGAAGATAAACTTCTGCGAAAATAGGCGGCACCTCGGCATAGTTCAAACAAGTTTGACTCTGCTCTCGGTTTGCACTATCTTTGCAACAGATAAACTTCTGCGAAAAATACTTTAAGATTATGATACTTGAATCCATATCGTTACTTAACTTCAAAAATATTGCTGAGGCAGATATTACTCTATCAGGAAACATAAATTGTTTTTTGGGCAATAATGGTATGGGTAAAACCAATTTATTAGACGCTATTTACTATCTCTCATTCTGCAAAAGTTTCTATAATATATCAGATTCTCTGAATATTAAGCATAACGAAGAACTCTTTATGTTAAGAGGTAATTATACCGACAGACGTAACGGCGAGAGAACAGAGATTAACTGTGGCGTGCGTAACAAACAAAAAAAGGTTTTTAAACGCGATAAAAAGGAGTATGAACGCCTATCAGAACATATCGGTTTTATTCCATTGGTAATTGTATCGCCCGAAGATAGCGAATTGGTAAAGGGGAATAGCGAAATTAGGCGTAAGTTTATTGACCAAACCTTATCTCAATTCAATAAAGAATATCTTACAGCACTTATATCATACAACAAATCTTTAGCATCGCGTAATGTAATGCTAAAACGAGGAGATAAAGAATCGTCATTATTTGAAGTTATTGAAATTCAAATGGAATATGTTGCAAATTATGTACACAAATGCCGAAAAGCATTTATTGCCGATTTTATTCCCGTTTTTAATAACTATTACTCTCAGATATGCGGAGGGAACGAGGAGGTATCTCTTACATACATATCGCACCTTAACAATGGAGATCTTGCAGAACAACTAAAAGAGAATAGGGGAAAAGATACAATTTTAGGACATACTACACGAGGTATTCATCGCGACGACCTTGACATGAAACTTGGCGAGCATAGTATAAAACGTATAGGTTCACAAGGACAAACCAAAAGTTTCTCAATTGCTCTACGCTTAGCACAATATGAATATCTAAAAAAAATGGGTGGCAAAAACCCATTACTGCTTTTAGATGATATTTTTGACAAACTTGACTCAAATAGGGTAGAACGTATTATGAATATGGTATCATCGCCCGATTTTGGACAGATATTTGTTACCGATACTAATCGTGAATATTTAGATGCCATTGTAAAACATTGCGGTAATGATTTTAAATTATTCTCTGTAGAAAACGGCATAATAAGCGAATTATAATGGAGCGACGCAAACCTATACATATAAGCGAGGCCATTAAAGAACTCTTGAATAAAAACAATCTTTCAAGAAAACTTGATGAAGTAACCATTCAACAAAGTTGGGAAAGAGTTGTTGGTAAAACAATGGCAAAATATACAAAGCGAGTTTATATAAATAACCGCACAATGTATGTAGAGGTAACCTCTTCGGTAGCTCGCAACGAGTTATCAATGAACAGGACACTCCTTTTAGAGAAACTTAATGCTGAGACAGGAAGAGAAACTATTATTGATATTATTTTTAGATAGATATGGAAAACTTATACAAACATTCTGTTGAAATTCAACCTCGCTTCAACGATTTTGATGCGCTGGAACATGTAAACAATACCGTTTATATGAATTACTTTGATATAGGCAAAGTATCTTATTTTAAAACTATTTGGGATACTGACCTTATTGATTGGAAAGAATTCGGGTTGGTTGTGGCAAGAATAGAGACGGATTTTATATCTCCAATATTAATGGGGGAGAGGGTAATCGTACGAACTACAATTCTTCGTATAGGTAATAAAAGTTTAGAGCTATCCCAACAACTCATAAATCCCGATACTAACCAACTAAAAGCTGCAGCACGAACCATTATGGTTGGTTTTGATGTAGAAACAAACAGCGCAGAACCTATAACCGAAAAATGTGTTGAAGCAATTACTCGCTACGAAGGGCGAACTTTCAAAAGAGAGATAAACAGATAAAAAAGGGAGTGTCTAACAAGTTTTTAGACACTCCCTTTTTGTTAGAAGTTGTATAACAAGAGGGGTTTCAAGGCTTGCGTAGCCCGAAAAAGCGGAGTTTACTCGGCGTAAATGAGCATTTTGAGGGCAAGCGTAACGCAGAAATCACCTTGTTAGACAGCTTCTTTTTTATAAATCGTTATCTATCACTCTCAACAGATGAATAATAAGGTATTCCGTATATTGCATTGCTTATATAGTCAGCCGAAACATATGTGTACTGAGGGTTTATGACATAACGCCCTTCAGCATTTATAAAACCATAATAATCGCCTATCTTTACAAGAGCCATATCGTCAACAAAAGGGTAAGCCTCGTCAAATTGACGCTTAATTGCAATATCTCCATCTTTATCAACATATGCCCACTTGCCTTTTATTAAAACAGGAGCTAAATCTCCTTTATTAAAAGGTAATATTTTTTCATATTGCGGCGCAACCAACCAGTTTCCGTTTATATCACACCACCCCCATTTTTCATTACTACAAGCCATAAATAGCTCTCCGTCTGTAACCATATAATCAAAACGGGGTTCAAGGGCATACTCTCCCATTTTATCAATAATTCCCCATTTATTACCTTGGCAAACAACAGCATGTTCATTTACAAATATAGCTGCATCATCAAATTTAGCGGGTAATACAACGGTTCCGGTCTTATCAATATACCCCCATTTACCATCAACGCCTTTAACAGCTGCAACACCTTCGCTAAAACGTGTAGCATCGTAGTATATAGGATGCACTATCTTTTCGCCCGTTAACGAAGCAAAGCCATAGCGTTTTCTTCTATTTTCAATGGTATAGTATCGAGCCATACCCTCAAAATATACTTCAACCCAATCAACTTCACGCAATGTAAATTTAAGTTCTCCTTTGTGATTTATTATTCCGGGAGCATCATCGCTACGAACAACCCATGCCATATTGTCCTTGAAGACCGTAGCATATTTGTAAACATCGGGTAAAATGATCTCACTATCCTCATCAATATAACCAAAACGGTTATCTTTCTTTATTAATGCAATATCTTCTCTTATCAAAGATATTTGGTTACAATTTACGGTAAAATAGTATTTATCTTTTTTTGAGATATAGAATATAGAATCTCCGGCTCCTACCGGGATTTCTTTTACATTATCAATTCTCCACCCTTTACTTGAACAAGCCGGGAATAACAGTGTTATGCAAATTATAACAATTAATACAAAAGAGAATCTACTACTCATTATTACAATTCATCATCTAATGAATAACTTAAAATATGACGAGTTTTTTTGTCATCATAAATATCTTCTATTGTAATCATCATTCCGGTCTCCTCAACATCTCCAAACTCATCATTGATTGCTGTACCAAATGTTTTCATTGAAGAAGATAGTGCCATATAAGAACTTACCAAGGGCGGAATATTATAACCCATATTCCTAATCTCACTATTAAGGGTTAGATAATCCTTTTTATAATCATTCTTACAGAACAATCCTTCAAAATCATTATCATTCACAGTGGTATCTATCGGATTCTCAGGCCAAAATAGATTTTTCTCATCAGAAAGGTATATGCGGGCAAAGTGCATTATCATATTCCTTCCTACTACCGGGAACGATGTGTACATTGTAAACTTCCCAATGAGGTATTTTGTTTGAGGATTCTGAGCAAAAATTGCGCCCAAACCGTCCCATAAATTGTCTAATGCAAACAACCCTTTAGCTCCGGCTTTTGATGATTGGTACTCCAATGCAACAAAAGAACGCCCCAACTCAATAGCATATGGGAGATAATTTTTAATAAATTCGGGTGAGAATTTAAACATATGCGACATCGCTATACGAGGTGAGCCATCAGGATTCAATCTTATATTTTTACCAAGAATAAAGCGATAGCCTCCTAATATCTCTTCTGCATCAGGATCCCACACAAACAACTGCTTACAAGGAGGAGTCATAGTATCAAACTCATCAATATCTAAAGCTTTACCTGTACCTCCACCTCCATTACGAAATGCTATTTCCCGTAAGCGTCCTATCTCTTGCATGATATAAGGCGATTGTGCAGCCTCTACGACATATATCTGATTATTACATTTCCTTGTATGTCTAATAAAGGTAGCTTTTTTTAACTCCTCTTTTATCAGAGCTCTGTCTATTTTATCAATAATTTCTTCCATGACAAATGGATATGTTTATTTCTTTATCCTGTAAACTAAATTCTTTACATACTGAGCCCACTCCTTAGGACTCTTTGATGAGTCAAAAGTTTGCCAAGGTATAGGCTTCCCAAAATATATTCCAAATTTTTTACCTCGAGCCTTAAACATCTCGTCAGGTAAATATATTAACTCAATATTGAATTTTATACCTAATTTCTCACGTAATAACGCAAAATTATAGAAAAAATTTGAGTTTCTTCCATCAAAATATACAGGTATTATATCGCGCTGTTGCGAAACTGCATTTGAAACAAACCATTTCTTCCATTGCAAATCTTTAATTTCTCCCTTTTGCTTGCGTGAACACATACCTGCAGGGAATACCAAAATTTGGTTATCACTCTCAAAAACTTCGTCAAGATTCTTTGCCAAACTCTTTGATTGTTTCCCATAAGAATTTACAGGAATAAAACATGGAGCAAGAGGCTTCAGATTCATTAACAAGTCATTAACTTGAGCCTTAATCTTGCCATCAAATATTTTTCCCAATTCTGTCAAAAGGAGTATCCCGTCCATCGCTCCAAGTGGGTGATTAGAGACAAATATAAATTTCTTGTCTTTTGGAATATTCTCTATACCATATACATCACATTCAATATCAAAATAAGATTTAACTCCTGTGGCAAATTCTAATCCTTGCAAATGGGAAGATTGCCTCATGAACGAGTTTATCTCATCTTGATGAATTGTTCGTTTTAGATAATTCATAACAAATTTCGGAAGACCCTTTCCTCTGCGAAATTTGCTCTTTACAACCTTATCTAAATCAATTTGTATAGGTTCATTCTGCTCCATAAAACTATAACAAGCGTATTCAGCTATAAAATAGCTATTTACTCTGTATTTATAAAAAACATTTGTACTTATAAGCCACAAAAGAGCAAACAAAGTTACTATTTTTATCTATTTATTAAAAATTTATGTCTATTTTTATTTAAAAAGTTGAAAAAAAAGTCTGAAATTTCCTTTTTTATAATTGTTTATTTTTACATAATTCCCTTCTTATGTGAAATTTATTTTTGTCAATAATTATCTCATATATATCCTAAAAATAAAAGATTAAAATTGTTGATAAGTTTGATATTTTTTATATATGTATAATTGATATTTTTTTCTATCTTTATCGGCTAAATTAGGAGATTTATAATCTAAACATAAACTTAAATGCAAGAGGCTGTATATCACATACCTGCGTTGTTTGAAGAATGCCTTGAAGGACTAAATATCAAAAGGGACGGGACTTATGTTGACGTTACTTTTGGAGGAGGTGGTCACTCTAAAGGAATAATTGCCAACTTGGGCGAAGGAGGAAGATTGTTCTCTTTTGACCAAGATGAAGATGCAAAAAGAAATTTAATTGATGATGACAGATTTACTTTTGTAAAAAGCAATTTCCGATTCTTAAAAAATTTTATGAAATATCATAAGGTTGAACAAATTGATGGTCTTATTGCCGATTTAGGTGTATCATTTCATCATTTTGATGAGGCCGACAGAGGTTTCTCATTCAGATTTGACGGCAAACTTGACATGAGAATGAATCAGCAGGGTGGAGCATCTGCCGCAGATATTCTAAACAAATACTCAGAAGAAAAACTTGCAGATATTTTTTACTATTACGGAGAGATGCGTAATGCCAGAAAAATTGCATCAGCAATAGTAAAAAAAAGAGGTATTAACAAAATAGAGACAACCTCAGATTTGCTCACAATAGTAAAAGGGTTTATCAATCCCAAACAAGAGAAGAAAGAACTTGCTCAAATTTTTCAAGCATTACGCATAGAGGTAAATGATGAAATGGCAAGTTTAAAGAGTATGCTAAAACAGAGTACAGAGTTATTAAAAGCAGGTGGAAGAATAGTAATTTTAACATACCACTCATTAGAAGACAGGATTGTTAAAGATTATTTTAAATACGGTAATTTTGAAGGTAAAGCAGAGAAAGACTTTTTTGGTCGTTTAACAGCTCCGCTAAAACTTGTAAACAACAAAGTAATAGTTCCAACAGAAGATGAGATTGAGCGTAATCCTCGTTCCCGCTCTGCCAAATTAAGGATTGCAGAAAAGATATAATAATCTTGGATTCATAAAAGGTATTACAATGCAAGAAGAGACAACAGACATAACCAATAATGAAGAGACAACAAATTCGCCACAAATAGAGAATAATAAAGAGGTTGTTTCTCAGAAAAAAAGCTTTTGGGGAGTGGTAAAGAGAATTTTAAAAGCTTTAAACCCTAAAAATCTTTTTCTTGGGCGTATAATATCGGTTGACTTTATTATACGTTATTGGAAAACTATACTTACAATCTTGTTTATAATGCTTTTTTATATATCAAACAGATACACATGTCAGCAAAGTGTTGCAAAAATTACAATGCTACATCGTGAAGTAGAAGAGATTGGATATATCTCACTTGATATGTTTACACTATTAAAAAACCAACAACGAGAAGACTCAATAATAAAAAAGATTGAACAATTTAATTTAGATTTGAAATTCCCTGAACAACCGCCATATGTAGTTAAAGAGGATAATAATCATGGAAAAGAGTAAACAATATAAAATCTTATTTCGATATTTTGGCATATCAGCCTTTATCCTAATCTTATGCTGTTTAGTCATAGGCAAGATGATTATTGTCTCAACTATTGAGAATAAACACTGGGAAGAAAAAGCAGCAAAACTTAAACGTTGCAATGTTGAAATTGCCCCGTTAAGAGGAAATATATTATCTGCAAACGATGAAATTTTAGCAAGTACAGTACCTCAATATCAACTATTTTTTGATTTTAGAACAGAAGGAATAAAAGCTGACACTCTCTATAAATATGTTAAGCCCTTAGCAAAAGCATTATCGTTAAAGTTGAAAGATAAAAAGGCTGAAACATACGAAAAAGATATTTTAAAAGCATACAAAAACAAAAAAGGACGTTTTCGCATAAGCAATATATGGGTATCATATCTTGACTATCAAGAGATAAAAGAGTTCCCATACATCAATAAAGGGGTAAATAAAAGTGGCTTTTTTGTAGAAAAAAGAATTATTAGGAAGAAACCTTTCGGAGCTGTTGCATCACGCACCATAGGAAAACTTGACGACACTATTGGTGTGTACGGAATAGAACAAGCCTACAATACTGAACTTAAAGGCACTCCCGGTGTTGCCGATTTGGAAAAGATACGAAGGGTAATGGTTGAACGTACAAAAATAGAGGCAATACCCGGGCAAGATATCAGGACCACAATAGATGTTCAAATTCAAAGCATCACAGAACAAGCACTCCTAAATAAACTCAAAGAGGTTGATGCCGATGTAGGAGCTGCGATTGTAATGGAAGTTGCAACAGGAGAGGTACGAGCAATAGCAAACTATCAGAGAAAAAATCAAGGGAAATATGTTGAAGCTCGCAATAATGCAATAGCCGATATGGTTGAGCCCGGTTCTACATTTAAGACTGTTGCCGTTATGGCTGTCTTAGATGAAGGAATTGCCACATCAGAAGAGATATTTGATACCGGTAATGGAGTTTACCCATACACAAAAGGAAAACATACTCGATATATAAACGACTGGAATAAACATAGGGGAGGTTACGGCCCCATAACATTAGCACAAGCAATACATTACTCATCAAATATAGGTATTGCAAAAGCAGTTTTAAAAGGGTATGAGAATAACCAAAAAGGATTTATTGAGAAACTTAAGGAGATGGGAGTATGCGACTCTGTAGATCTTAAAATGGCAGGTCAAGCATATCCCAAAATACCGCACCCCGACACATTCAGAGGGTGGAACTTTACAACACTACCATGGATGAGTTTTGGATATAATGTGCAAATTCCGCCAATATATACGCTTATGTTCTATAATGCCATAGCAAACAACGGAAAGATGTTGGCTCCAATATTTGTATCTGACATAATCAAAAACGGAGAAGTTGTTAAACATATTGACGCAAAAGTTGTCAGGGAACAAATATGTAAACCTCAAACGCTAAAAGAGGTTCGTAAAATGTTAACAGGGGTTGTAAAATCTGGTACTGCCAAAAATCTGCTATCACCATATGTAACTATTGCCGGCAAAACAGGAACAGCTCAAATGTCTCAAGGTGGCGCAGGTTATAAAAGCGGAGAGACAACACACAGAGTATCATTTTGTGGATATTTCCCTGATAACGAAAATCCAAAATACTCATGCATAGTTGTGGTTACACGTCCACGAGGAGTATATCCCTCAGCAGGTGCAATATCAGGAGAAGTAGTAAAGAAAATAGCAGAGCAGATGTATGCTCAAGGGTACTTAGGACTAAAACCCCCATACAATACCGATTCTATCCACTCACTTCTACCCGATATAAAGAGAGGGTTGGCTAAATCTACTATATCGGCATGCGACTCGTTACTAATTCCATACGATGGGGATTATATAACAGAGGATATAAATTGCTTGCAATCAAACGTATCCAATAATAAAATTGATTTTGTTGTAGAACAAAACGACTCTATCGGTCTCCCATCGGTTATAGGAATGGGATTAAAAGATGCCCTATACACATTGGAGAGGTTAGGATTAACAGTATATGTCAAAGGCAAAGGAGTTGTAACAGAACAAGACCCTGTGGCATATTCAAAATATGAAAAAGGAGATAAGGTGATAATTAATTTACAATAAAAGATTATGAAAAATTTATCTGAACTCTTGGAGAAGATTAAAATCCTTGAGATTTACGGAGAGAAGGAGTGCGAAATTTTAGGCATAGACTCAGACTCACGTAATATAAAACCAAAATATATGTTTATTGCGGTAAAAGGTACAGCCGTTGATGGACACAAATATATTGACAAAGCTATTGAACTTGGAGCAACCGCCATAGTATGTGAAGATTTGCCAGAAAATAGAGTTGATGGAGTAACGTATATCCACACATCAGATAGCCATAAGACATTGGGAGAATTAGCCTCAGCATGGTTTAACTATCCATCTTCAAAACTTAAACTTGTTGGAGTTACCGGAACAAATGGAAAAACTACAATAGCAACTCTGCTATATAAAATGTTTAAGATGTTTGGGGAGAAGGTTGGGTTACTATCAACAGTATGCAACTATATAGGCGATAATGCAATATCATCAACACATACAACACCTGATCCCATATCGTTAAATTCACTTTTAAGCCAAATGGTAGATGAAGGTTGCACATACGCATTTATGGAGGTAAGTTCTCACTCAGCCGACCAAAAGAGAATTGCAGGGCTTGAATTTGATGGGGGTATATTTACCAACCTAACCCGTGACCATATGGATTACCATAAAACCGTTGACGCATATTTAAAAGCCAAAAAAAGTTTTTTTGACTCACTCAATAAAAGTGCTTTTGCTCTAACCAATGGCGATGATAAGAACGGAATGGTAATGCTTCAAAACTGCAAAGCAAAAAAGAGTTCCTACTCATTACAATCAATAGCAGAGTTCAAAGGTAAGATAATTGAGAGTCGCATTGATGGAACAACACTTCAAATAAATGGCAAAGAGGTGGAGACTCTATTTGTTGGTAAGTTCAATGCCTATAACCTGTTGGCTGTTTATGGAGCAACATGCTTATTAGGCAAAAATCCCGAAGAAGTTTTAACCATTTTATCGGCTCTAATACCTGTATCAGGACGTTTTCAGACTCTATCAAAAGGAGGAATTACAGCAATTGTTGATTATGCGCATACCCCTGATGCAATAACAAATGTTTTACAATCAATTAATGAAGTAATCAGAAATAAAGGAAACATCATATCAGTTATTGGAGCAGGAGGTAACAGAGATAAAGGGAAACGCCCTATAATGGCACAAGAGGCAGCAAAATTATCATCGCAACTCATATTGACATCAGATAATCCAAGAGACGAAGAACCCGAACAGATAATCTCAGAAATGAAAGAGGGATTATCAGCAGTTCAAGCCAAAAAGGCTATCTCTATAACAGACCGCCGAGAAGCAATACGACTTGCAATACGACTTGCAAAGCCGGGAGATGTAGTGTTGGTTGCAGGGAAAGGACACGAAGATTATCAAGAAATCAAAGGGGTGAAATACCATTTTGATGACAGAGAAGAGATTGAAAATGCATTTGAAGAATTAATATAAATCTGCTAATATGTTATACGATTTTTTTAACTACCTAAACTCTATTGATATACCGGGAGCAGGAATGTTCCAATATATATCTGTTCGTGCAGCAGCAGCCCTTATTCTCTCTCTGTTCTTTGCAATGGTCATTGGTCGAAAGATAATAAACATGCTACAAAAGATGCAAATTGGAGAGACAATCCGCGACTTGTCTCTTGAGGGACAATTTGCAAAAAAAGGGACTCCGACAATGGGAGGTATAATCATAATAATCTCAATATTGATACCCTGCCTCCTTGTAGGGCGATTAAATAACATATATATGATCCTAATGATTATCACTACAATATGGTTAGGAATATTGGGATTTGCCGATGATTATATAAAAGTTATCAAAAAAGATAAAGAGGGAATGAAAGGTAAATTTAAGATTATAGGGCAAGTAGGACTTGGTCTAATAGTTGGATTGACCCTCTATCTATCGCCCGATGTTGTTCTTAGAGAAAAAGTTATAAATCAGAACGAGGTTGTCGCAACTCAGATTAATTCAGATAACAGTAACGAAAATAATGCAACAACAATTAATTATGTAAAATCAACAAAAACCACTATTCCATTTGTAAAAGGTCATAATTTTGACTATGCCGATCTAATCCCATTCGCAGGTAAACATTCCCAAACAGTTGGGTGGATAATTTTTGTTATCGTAAGCATTTTGGTCGTTACTGCAGTATCAAATGGAGCTAATCTAACTGACGGACTTGATGGACTCTCAGCAGGAATAACAGCCATTATTGGTATAACATTGGGAATATTTGCATACCTATCGGGGCACGTTGTATATGCTCAATATTTAAATATCATGTATATACCCGGCTCAGAAGAATTAGTAGTTTTTATTAGCGCATTTGCTGGAGCATTAATAGGATTCTTATGGTATAATACATATCCTGCCCAAGTATTTATGGGAGATACCGGCAGTTTGACAATAGGAGGAATTGTAGCCGTATTAGCAATAATCCTACGTAAAGAGCTTCTATTACCATTGTTGTGCGGTATCTTCTTAGTAGAGAGCTTAAGCGTAATATTACAAACTACATATTTTCGCTACACAAAGAAAAAATATGGAGAAGGGCGCAGAATATTTAAAATGACACCATTGCACCACCATTTTCAAAAAGATGGCGATGGTTCAATAAACGCACATATTCAATGGCCTGCAAATAAAATGCCCGAATCACGTATTACATTCAGATTTTGGATTATAAGCATATTATTGGCTGTACTAACAATTGTAACATTAAAAATCAGATAATGGCAAAGAGAGTTGTTATATTGGGTGCCGGTGAAAGCGGAGCAGGAGCTGCCGTATTGGCGAAAGTAAAAGGATTTGATGTCTTTGTATCAGACAAGTCTCCAATAAAAGAGAATTACCGACTACTTCTTGATGAATATAATATAGAGTGGGAGAGTGGCGAACACACTCTTGACAAAATATTAAATGCCGACGAAGTTATAAAAAGCCCGGGAATTCCCGATACGGTTCCCGTTATGAAGGCTGTTATTGAAAAAGGTATTAATGTAGTATCTGAAATAGAGTTTGCCGGCCGATACACAAATGCCAAAATGATATGTATCACAGGAAGTAATGGAAAAACAACCACAACACTTTTAACATATCATATACTTAAAAGTGCTGGTTTAAATGTTGGTTTGGCAGGAAATGTAGGAAAAAGTTTGGCATTACAAGTAGCCACTGAAAATTTTGATTACTATGTCATAGAACTTAGTAGTTTTCAGTTGGACAACATGTATGACTTTAAAGCAAATATTGCCGTTTTGTTAAATATAACTCCCGATCACCTTGACCGATATGGATATGAGATGCAGAATTATGTAGATGCTAAGTTTCGTATAACCCAAAACCAAACTGAAGGCGATGCGTTCATATTCTGGAATGACGACCCAATAATCACAGAACAACTCAGCAAATATAAATTAAAATCAAAATTGTATCCTTTTGCCGAACAACATTCAAAAGGAGTAGTTGCATATAAAGAGGGAGACAAAATAATTATTGGCGATAAAAATGGTGAGTTTACTCTTGACGAAGACGATTTAGCATTAGAAGGGCGACACAATCTATTTAACTCAATGGCTGCGTCAATATCGGCAAAAGTCCTTGAAATTAAAAAAGAGGAATTACGTGCAGCCTTAAGTGGCTTTAAAGGAGTTGAGCATCGCCTTGAGAAAGCAGGAAGAGTAAGAGGAGTTGAATTTATAAACGATTCTAAAGCAACCAATGTCAACTCATGCTGGTATGCTCTTGAAAGTATGAAAACCCCAGTTGTATTAATTATCGGAGGTAAAGACAAAGGAAATGATTACACTGAAATAGAACAACTCGTAAAAGATAAAGTCAAAGGTTTGGTTTGCTTAGGAGTGGACAACAGCAAACTCCATAATTTTTTCGATTACATGGGGAAAGAGATGGCAGATGCTCTATCTATGAAAGAGGCTGTTGAAAAAGCATTCTCTATGGCACAACCCGGAGATACAGTTTTACTATCTCCCTGCTGTGCAAGTTTTGACCTCTTCAACAGTTATGAGGACCGTGGCGAACAATTTAAAAAATGCGTAAAAGAGATTTAGCAAAAAATATTCATTGCCTTAAATATGGAAGACAACAGAAAAATATTAAAAGGAGATAAATATATTTGGGGAACATATTTCTTTCTCTGTCTAATATCAATTATCTCAATGTACAGCGCAAGCGGTATGTTGACAATGAAAAGCGGAGAGATATATGACCCAATAATACGCCATGCTATTTTTCTTGTAATTAGCACATTAATAGTATTTGCAGTACATTATGTACACTATAAATGGTTAAGATTATTTGGATTACCACTATTTGCCATTGCCGCCGTATTGCTACTCTACACCCTCTTTTTTGCAGAAAAAGTTAATGATGCTGCACGTTGGATAACAATAGCCGGAATTCCTATACAGCCCTCTGAAATTGCAAAATTGGGAGTAGTAATATCTGTAGCCTATTTTTTGGCAAGAGGACAAAGTGATAAAGGTGTTACAACATTAGCTTTCAGAAAATCAATAATAATAGTTGCAATAGCATGCATACTGATATTCACTGAAAACTTCTCAACTGCAGCTCTCATAGCATTAGTTTCATATTGTATGATGCTTATAGCCGGAGTATCCTTAAAAAAGTTACATGCTATTGTATTAATAGTTGTTATGATAGTTGCCGGAATACTATTCACAGCACACATACTTGATAAAAATAATGACGGAGAACAAGAAAAAAATCTCTTTATGTCTGCCATACATAGGGCAAATATGTGGAACGACCGACTCTTTAATTTTGCAGGAGATGGAACTCCCGAATACTTAAAAGAGACAGATGACGATAACTTTCAACGACACCATGCATATATGGCCATTGCACATAGTAATGGAATAGGTGTTGGTCCCGGCAATAGCAGAGAACGAGATGTTTTGCCTCAAGCATACTCCGATTTTATATATGCTATAATTATTGAAGAGTTTGGGATAGCAGGAGGATTGTTCGTAATGGGACTATATCTATCCTTACTATTTAGAGCATATCAAATTACCAGAAAATGCACACAAGCATTCCCTGCATTTTTAATTATGGGAATAGCATTGCTAATAGTTTTTCAGGCACTTTTGAACATGATGGTAGCAACAGGAGTAGCACCGGTAACAGGACAACCCTTACCACTTATAAGCCGAGGAGGAACATCGGTACTAATAAATGGTATATATTTTGGAATAATGTTAAGCATAAGTCGCTATGCAACAACAGAATCTATAGAAATAAATAAAGATGAGGGCAAAGAGGAGATAGAGATACCTGAAAGTATCTCTGCCCCAAACCCAAATCTTAAAAAATAAGGAAATGGAAAAAATAAAAGTTTTAGTAAGCGGAGGAGGGACAGGAGGACATATATTCCCTGCCATATCCATTGCAGAAGCTATCAAAGCAAAAATTCCTAATGCTGAAATTCTATTTGTAGGAGCAGAAGGAAGAATGGAAATGGAAAAGGTTCCTGCAGCAGGATACAAAATAATAGGGCTACCCATAAGCGGACTAAGTAGAACAAACCTATTTAAAAATTTTGCTGTTATTACTCGTCTTATAAAGAGTTTGAAACTTGCAAAAAAAATAGTCAAGGATTTCAAACCCGATGTAGCGGTTGGCGTAGGAGGATATGCCAGCGGACCTACATTGTGGTGTGCTTCATCACTCAAAGTCCCAACTGTAATACAAGAGCAAAACTCTTATGCGGGAGTTACTAATAAACTTTTAGCAAAAAGGGCAGATGCTATATGTGTGGCATACGATAATATGGAAAGATTTTTTCCCTCAGACAGAATAATTCTTACAGGTAATCCTGTACGTAAAGGATTGGGAGAAAAAATATCTCGCGATGAAGCATTAGAATTTTTTGGATTAGATAAGAATAAGAAGACCATATTATCAATAGGCGGAAGTCTTGGAGCAAGAACAATAAACGAAAGTATCATTGATGCATTAGGCTCAATTCCTGAGGGAGTACAAATACTATGGCAGTCAGGTAAATTTTATGAAAAAGAGGCAACAAAAGCATTATCAGCAATAGATGGAGCACCTGTTAAGCAAAGTGCATTTATAACACGAATGGATTTAGCATATGCAGCAGCCGATTTAGTAATCTCAAGAGCCGGAGCCTCATCAATATCAGAATTGTGCATATTGGGAAAACCCGTTATATTAGTTCCTTCACCTAATGTTGCAGAAGACCATCAGACTAAGAATGCCTTAGCGCTCTCAACAAAAGGCGCTGCAATTTTGGTAACTGATGCTGATGCAAGACTAACTCTTATGCAACAAGCCTTCTCCGTAATAAATGACGATGCCAAATTAAAAAGTTTATCTACAAATATATCGGAAATGGCACAAAGAAACTCTGCCGATAGAATTGCAGATATAGTAATAGAAATTGCAAATAAAAAGAATAAATAATGGATAATTTCAAATCACTATATTTTTTAGGGATAGGGGGCATCGGAATGAGTGCCTTAGCAAGATACTATATATCTAAAGGGTATAAAGTTGCAGGATATGATCGTACACGTACACACATAACTGACGATTTAACTGCCGAAGGCGCTGAAATATTTTACAAAGAAGATGTAAATCTAATACCCGAATATTGTCTCAATCCACAAACCACACTAATAGTATATACTCCGGCAGTTCCATTAGAACACAAAGGATTTGAATATTTCAGAGAGAATGGATTTGAGATTGTAAAAAGGGCTAAGCTATTAGGAATAATAACCCGAAACAGCAGAGGACTATGCGTTGCCGGAACACACGGTAAAACAACAACAAGTTCAATGCTTGCACATATATTAGCATCATCAACAATAGAATGTAATGCATTTTTAGGGGGAATTCTAAAAAACTACAATAGCAATTTAATACTATCAGACAAAAGCGATTTGACAGTTATAGAGGCAGATGAATATGACCGTTCATTTCATCAATTATCCCCTTATATGGCAATAGTAACAGCTTCAGACCCTGATCATCTTGATATATACGGGACAGAAGAGGGATATCTTGAAGGGTTTGCTCAATTTACCGAATTGATACGACCCGGAGGAGTACTTCTTATAAAAAAGGGAATAACTCTAAAACCAAGAATTAATGACAAGGTCAAATTACTCACTTTTGGAAGAGAAGAGGGCGACTATCACGCAGAGAACATTCGTATTGGAGGCGGAGAGATTATATTTGATTTTGTAACACCAAACAAAGTCATAAAAGATATAAACCTCGGAGTTCCCGTTAAAATTAATATTGATAACGCAGTAGCTGCAATGGCAATAGCAATGCTTAACGGAGTTACCGACGATGAATTACGCAATGCCATTAGTACCTACAGAGGAGCAGAACGGAGATTTGATTTTTGGTTAAAAAAATCAGACAAAGTTCTCTTAGACGATTATGCTCACCACCCAGATGAAGTTGCAGCATCTATATCATCAGTAAAAGAGTTATATCCCAATAAACATCTTACAGTAATCTTTTACCCACATCTATATAGTCGCACACGCGACTTTGCCCCACAATTTGCCAAAGCACTATCATTAGCCGACAGAGTAATTTTACTACCAATATATCCCGCAAGAGAAGAGCCCATACCAGGAGTATCATCAGAAATAATACTAAATGCCATTACTTGCAAAGAAAAAGAGATATGTTTAAAAGAAAATTTGATAGAACGAATTAAAGTTGGTAATTTTGAGGTTCTTATGACTATGGGAGCAGGAAACGTAGATATATATCTACCTCAAATAAAAGAGATATTAGATAACGAATGATTGCCAAAATATTTAAAATATTATTGTTACTATTACTTCCATCATATTTGATTGCCGCATTCATATATGCCCAATACGAATATGAAAAGGAGGTATGTTCTGGTATTGAAATAATTCAAAAAAACAAAACAGAACAACAATTCCTCTCTGACAAAGATATTTTGACAATCATAAGAGACAACAAATTGGTAAAAAAAGGAGAGCCTCTAAATAATATAAATAGGGACAAAATAGAAAAAAGCATTGAAAAAAATTTCATTATTGAGAATGTTGAGTGCTATATGACGCCATCAGGAAAGATTAAAATTGAGGTAGAACAACGCATTCCCGTAATGAGAGTAATAACCCCATATGATTCGTACTACATTGACAAAAACAGGCGCAAAATGCCACTATCTGATAAAATTATAGTATATCTGCCCGTTGCAAGCGGAAATATAAATGAAGATTTTGCAAAAAATAAACTATTTGACTTTGTCCAATTCATAAGTACAAATTCAAAATGGGATAAGCAAATTGAACAGATAGTAGTAACTGATAAAGAAGAGATAGAACTTATTCCTCGCGTAGGAAAACAATTGATTCTTTTTGGAAAAATAAGTAACTTTGAACGCAAATTCAGCTCCCTTGATTTATTATATTCGCAAATATTTCAAGAGAGAGGTTGGAATTACTATAATAATATAAACTTAAAATACGACGGCAGAATTATCTGCACCAAAAACAATAAATAATATGGATATTACAAATTTAATGGTAGCAATAGACTTAGGCTCTTCAAATATAGTAGGAATGGCAGGAGTCAGAGAAGGTAACAAAATAAAAATAGTTGCTATTGACAAAGAGCCATCAGAAGGTGCGGTACGTCGTGGCTGCGTTATTAATATAGAGGAGAGTGCCTCAAAAGTAAAAAAACTTATTACTAAGTTAGAGAATAAACTTTCAACCCACATATCAAATGTATTTGTAGGTATCGGAGGACAGTCAGTGCGAACAATAAAGAACAATGTATCGCGACATCTGCCCGACGGGACAAAGATATCTTCGCTCCTTCTTGAAGAATTACAAAAAGAGGGGCGCAACATTCCCATAGCATCTACTGAAATCATAGATGTATTGCCTAACGAAATATTCATAAACGACAATGTTGTTAAAAATCCGGAAGGTGTTGAAGCAAAAAAAATACAAATTGATATGCAATTGGCAGTAGCACGCCAAACATTAACAAAAAACATCGTAACCATCTTTGATAAATTAAAATTAAATATTGAAGGTTTCATTTTATCAAGCAAAGCAGATGCAGAAGCTGTTTTAAAAATGGAGGATAAAGAGAGTGGTTGCGTTTTAGTTAATTTCGGAGGAGGAACAACTGAAGTTTCAATATACCACCAAGGATTCTTAAGACAATTGACAACAATTCCCTTAGGAGGCAAAAACATAACCCAAGACATTATGTCTCTCGGACTTGTTAGCGATGAAGCTGAAAGATTTAAAATATCATTAGGCAGCGCTCTTTTAAGCACTGGCGAGCAATTAAAAGGATATACACTTGATGCTCAAGGCAAAGGTCCCATTAAACCTAAAGATTTGAACAGAATAACAGTTGCCCGCATTGAAGAGATAGTAGCCAATGTAGTTAATCAGATAAAAGAATCAGGATACAAATCTGAATTAAAAGGAGGTATTATAATAACAGGAGAAGCATCTCAATTAAAAGATCTACCTGAGTTATTGCGCAAAGAGGCAGGAATGGAGGTCAGATGCGGAACAATGTCAGATAAAATTATAGCTGAACAAGATTTGAATATACAATTAACAACATATTCTCAAACAATAGGAATGTTGTTAATAGCAAACGAATCATTAGCATCACCCACAAAAGAGGCAAATAAGGAGGGTTGGTGGCCATGGAAAAAGGCAAAGAAAGAGGAGAAGAAGAAAGAAGAGGTAAAACCTGTTGAAGCGCCAAAACCCAAACCGGAAAAAGTTAAAAAAGAACAGCCTCAAGAAAAAAGAGAAGGTCTTTTCGATACAATTCAAAAGCAAGTTATAAAATATATGACAGAAGATAATAACGAAAAGATAAGCTAATATAATAACAAGATTTGCAAATTAGTAAAAGCATACAACACTATATGGAAGAAAACAGACTCTTTTCAGACTCGGCAATTGTTGACCCATTTGACAATTTAAGCAGCTCCACAGCTCCCATAATTAAAGTTATAGGAGTAGGAGGTGGTGGAGGCAATGCAGTTTCACATATGTATAAAACAGGAATTACAGATGTTGAATTTGTATTGTGTAATACCGACCGTCAAGCCATGGTGAAATCAGAAATCCCAACCAAAGTTCAGATAGGAAAAGGACTTGGAGCAGGAGGAAATCCTGAAGAGGGACGACGCATTGCAGAAGATAACATTGAACAAATAGAGAGTATCTTTGACAACAACACCCGAATGGTATTTATCACTGCCGGAATGGGAGGAGGAACAGGAACCGGAGCTGCTCCCGTTGTTGCACGTGTAGCACGCGATAAGGGATTACTTACAATAGGTATTGTAACAATTCCATTCCTTTTTGAGCGCATCAATAAAATAAAACTTGCATGGCAAGGAGTTGAAGAGATGCGTAAAAATGTTGATGCACTCTTAATAATAAATAATGAGCGTCTTCGTGAAATATATCCCGACCTCAACTTTGTAAATGCCTTTGAAAAAGCTGATGATACACTAACCAATGCAGCAAAAAGTGTAGCAGAACTAATCACAGTTGAAGGCAAAATAAACCTTGACTTTGCCGATGTATATAATACGCTCAAAGACGGAGGAGTTGCAATAATGAGTACAGGATATGGCGAAGGAGAAAACCGTATATCAAACGCATTTGAATCAGCGTTACAATCGCCATTATTAAAAGAGGGCGACGTTAACAATGCAAAACGAGTACTATTCAATCTCTACATATCTTCTGAAGGAGAGAACCCTGTAACAATGGCTGAAATTTCAGAGGTAAACTCATTTATGGAACGTTTCGGCAACGATGTAAATGTAATATGGGGTTACGCCATTGACAATACATTAGGAGATAAAGTAAGAGTAACACTTCTTGCAACCGGATTTAACGTAGATTCATCTATCCCAACATCAGCATCGGTTCAACCGGAGAAATCAACCGTTACCCCTGTTCGTACCGAAAATGATATAATAACAGAAGTTTACGGAACAACAGCCGAAGACAGAGTCTTTATGGAGAA
This sequence comes from Bacteroidales bacterium, assembly GCA_017935575.1. Taxonomy (GTDB): domain Bacteria; phylum Bacteroidota; class Bacteroidia; order Bacteroidales; family G3-4614; genus Caccoplasma_A. The sequence continues at coordinate 35,427 of JAGBHI010000064.1, forward strand.
TGTAAGAAGTTCATATATACTATTCTCGTTAGAGGAGATGGACGACGATGCATTTATTGATAAAGTTATGAAGGCTCCTGCCTATTCGCGCCCTGCAAATTTTAAACAACAGATAAGAGGAACAGAAACACAATCAGAAACCGAAGATATTAATATTCCTCAACCCAATACAAACAGCGGAAAACCCATTATATTTTAAATAAGACATTATGAATATATTTGATAAAATAAGTGAAGGTATTAAAGAGGCTATGAAAGCCAAAGATCAAGTACGCCTTGACACCCTCAGAGCAATAAAAAAAGAGTTTATTGAAGCTAAAACCACAAAGGGAGCAGATGGAGAATTAAATGACGAAACCGCCATGAAAATTCTTGTAAAGATGGTTAAACAACGCAAAGAGGGAGCAGAAATATTTGCCGCAAATAACCGTGCAGATATAGCAGAGCTAAATCTTGCCGAAGCAAAAATCATCGAAGAGTTCCTACCAAAGCAACTTACAGCTGAAGAACTTGAAGAGGCTCTTAAAACAATAATAGCAAAAGTAGGAGCTACATCGCCCCAACAAATGGGAATGGTTATGGGAGTAGCAACAAAAGAGTTGGCAGGACGTGCCGAAGGAAAACTAATTTCAGCCAAAGTAAAAGAGTTATTATCAAAATAAACATAAAATAAAGCATAATACTATGTTAACACTTGCAGCAATTAAAGAGAACCCCGACGATATAATCCGCCGATTGGCTCGCAAACATTTCGACGCAAAAGAGTTGATAGAAAAAGTAATAGAGATAGACAAAGTACGTCGCACAACACAAGCTGAATTAGACGCATCACTCTCTCAAATAAAGACACTATCATCACAAATAGGTATGTTTATGAAGGGGGGAGAGAAAGATAAAGCAGAAGCAGCAAAAGCCGAAGTTGCAACTCTAAAAGAGAAAACATCTATATTAGATGAAAAGATGACATCGGCTGAAAAGGAGATAACAGATATACTTTTGACTATCCCCAACACTCCCTGCGACCTTGTTCCTGATGGAAAAACAGCAGAAGATAATCTTGTTGTTAAAGAGGGAGGTAATATGCCCAATCTATCAGACGAAGCGCTTCCACACTGGGAATTGGCCAAAATATATGACCTTATTGATTTTGAATTGGGAGTTAAAATATCGGGAGCAGGATTTCCTGTATATAAAGGCAATGGAGCAAGATTACAACGTGCATTAATCAACTTTTTCCTTGACAATGCACGCGAAGCAGGATACTTAGAAGTTCAACCCCCATACGTAGTTAATGCCGCATCAGGATACGGTACAGGACAATTACCCGATAAAGAGGGGCAAATGTATCATTGTACTGAGGACGATTTGTATCTAATTCCAACAGCCGAAGTACCTGTAACAAACATCTACCGCGATGTAATTCTTGACGAGAAAGATTTACCTTGCAAAAATACAGCATACTCAGCATGTTTCCGCCGCGAAGCAGGTTCATACGGGAAAGATGTACGCGGATTAAACCGCCTACACCAATTTGACAAAGTAGAGATAGTTCGCATTGAAAAACCCGAGAACTCTTATGCCGCACTTGACGAGATGGTAGCATACGTACAAACATTGGTTGAAAAATTGGAGTTACCTTGGCACATACTTCGCTTATGTGGTGGAGATATGAGCTTCACATCGGCATTAACATACGATTTTGAAGTATATTCAGCAGCACAAAAACGTTGGTTAGAGGTATCGTCAGTATCAAACTTTGAAAGTTACCAATCAAACCGATTAAAATGCCGTTTCCGTGGAGGAGACAAAAAACCTCAATTAGTACACACTCTTAACGGTAGTGCTTTAGCACTTCCGCGTATAGTAGCTGCACTATTAGAGAATAACCAAACCCCTGAAGGTATAAGAATCCCCAAAGCACTTGTGCCATATATGGGAGGAATGGAGATGATAACAAAACCCTAAAACGGCAGAAATAATACAAATTCATCTAAAATGAGTATCTTTGCAACATAAATCAAGCAGAGATACTCTTTTTATAAACGATATCTCACATTAAATTAGAAACAAAACATTAAAAACAGATTATAATTATGGCATTACAATGCGGAATCGTCGGACTACCCAACGTTGGTAAATCAACACTTTTCAATTGCTTATCAAATGCAAAAGCACAAGCAGCAAATTTCCCTTTCTGTACCATTGAACCCAATGTGGGAGTAATAACCGTTCCTGACGAACGTTTAAACAAATTGGCAGAAATTGTAAAACCTCAAAGAATAGTACCAACAACAGTTGAGATAGTTGATATTGCAGGACTTGTAAAAGGAGCAAGTAAAGGAGAAGGATTAGGAAACAAATTCTTGGCTAATATCCGCGAAACAGATGCCATATTACACGTATTACGATGCTTTGACGATGATAATATTACACACGTTGACGGAACAATAGATCCCGTAAGAGATAAAGAGATTATTGATTACGAATTACAAATTCGCGACTTGGAGACTGTTGAGACCCGCCTATCAAAGGTTCAAAAACAGGCACAAACAGGAGGAGACAAAAATGCAAAACTTGCATGCGATGTTCTTTTGGCATACAAAGCAGCTCTTGAGCAGGGCAAACCTGCAAGAAGCGTAGAATTTGAGACAAAAGATGAACAAAAAGTTGCACGTGAACTATTCCTCCTTACATCAAAACCTGTATTGTATGTATGTAACGTTGACGAAGCATCAGCAGCAAACGGCAATAAATATGTTGAAGCCGTTAGGGAGGCCATAAAAGAGGAGAATGCTGAGTTATTAATAGTATCAGCAAAGATAGAGTCTGAAATTGCAGAATTTGAGACATACGAGGAGCGCCAAATGTTCTTAGAAGAGATTGGACTAAAAGAGTCAGGAATGGCACGCCTTATACAATCAGCCTACCGCCTTTTAAACCTTGAAACATATATAACAGCAGGAGAGCCTGAGGTTAGAGCATGGACATATCGCAAAGGAAGCAAGGCACCACAATGTGCAGGAGTAATACATACTGACTTTGAAAAGGGATTTATCCGTGCCGAAGTAATAAAATATGAGGACTATATAAAATATGGTTCCGAGGCTGCCTGCAGAGAAGCCGGAAAGATAAGCATTGAAGGCAAAGAGTATATCGTGCAAGACGGAGATATAATGCACTTCCGTTTTAACGTATAATAGATTATGAACCCAAAACAGACCGTATGCGTATATTGCGCATCAAGTTCAAAGGTTAACAAAGAGTACACCGATGCAGCCTATACTCTTGGCAAATTATGTGCCGAGAAAGGGATAAGATGCGTATTTGGATCGGGCAAAACAGGATTGATGGGAGCCCTTGCAAAGGGCGTTATGGAGAACAACGGCGAGATTATAGGAGTAATCCCTGAATTTATGATAGAAGAAGGGTGGGGAAACGAAGAGTTGACTCACGTTGAAGTAACCCCCACAATGCACCGCCGAAAAGAGATTATGGCAGAACTTGCCAATGCAGCAATTGCAATGCCCGGAGGATGTGGAACTCTTGAAGAGTTACTTGAGATTATAACATGGAAACAATTAGGACTCTTCTCTGGACCAATAATAATATTAAACATAAACAATTACTATACTCCACTAATTACTATGCTTGAACAAGCCATAGAGCAACAATTTATGCGAGAAGAGCATCGAGCTATATGGCAGGTAGTTGATACCCCACATAAAGCATTAGAAGCAATTGAAGAAAATAGTTTATGGAGTAATAACGCAAGGGAGATTGCTGCATTATAACTAAATTGATGAAAGAAAAAGAGCAAATAATAACTTCCCTTCAAGAGGATACAATCATAAGTAATACAGAACAGACTATTTTGTATGCCGACACTTCCTCATATAAAAATTTATATGAAGAGGATAAATGTGCAATAATAATAAAAGAAGAAGAGGGTTTTATTGGGACACCGCGTCCTTACAATAACAACTATAGCAACTCTCTATTTGCATTTCTGATATTTGCCCTTTTTATTATAACAACAGCAATAAGTCGAAAAAAATTCTCTATACGCAAATTGCTAAGCAACAGAGAGGAGAGTAAAGAGGAGGTTAATCACACAATCATTGATTTAATTATTACTATATTACTATGTATCATAACAATGATTACCTCAGCCATAACAATGCTATGGCATATATCCTTAAATAACGAAGCACTACTCCCAATACTTCCATTCAAAGAGATTATGCTTACCACAAGTGGCATAGCAACACTATTTATAATACAAGAGATAGTATTATGGTTAATTGGAGAAGTCTTTTTTACACATAAAGAGGCAAAACTATTTTGTAAAGAGAATGTTGAATTTTACACCATAATTTCATTAATTTTAACTCCAACCATAATAGCCTCGGCATATATATATTGGCATGCTAACATGTTTATTATCATTGCATTAATACTAATATGTTTAATGCGTATAATATACATTATGCGAAATATTAAAAATTTTAAACACGACATTAGTACAACTTGTTATATTATTTTGTACCTTTGCACCGTCGAAATTGTGCCCCTATTCATATTATATAAATGGGCATTAAACATCTGATAATGTGTTTAGTAAAATTTCGTGAGAGAAGATAAAACCTTTTATAAATACTATAAAAATAAGCTGTACCGTGTCAAAAGTTAAGAGAATTCTTGTTTCACAACCTCGTCCCGATAACGAAAAATCGCCATATTTCTCAATTGCCGAAAAATATGGAGTTGAGTTGGTCTTTCGTCCTTTCATTAAAGTAGAAGGAGTAAATGCAAAAGATTTTCGCCAACAAAAAGTATATATTGAGCAATATACTGCTATTATATTTACTGCACGCACAGCAATTGACCATTTTTTCAGACTTTGTAAGGAGTTGCGTGTAACCATACCCGATACAATGAAATATTTCTGCACATCGGAACAAATAGCAAACTATCTTCAAAAATATATACAATACCGCAAACGCAAAGTTAATTTCAGCGAAAACGGAAAACTTGACGGATTACAAGCTCACTTGACACGTCATAAAACAGAGAATTTCCTTTTGCCGGTATCTGACGTAAATAACGGAGAATTTCCTTTATTGGATAAAATAGGTATCAAATATCAAAAGGCGGTAATGTATCGTACCGTTAGTAACGACTTTACTCCGGAAGAGGAGTTTAACTACGACATGTTGGTATTCTTCAGCCCTGCAGGAATAAACTCGCTACTAAAGAACTTCCCAAATTTTGAGCAAGGAGATATAAGAATAGGGACACTTGGTTCAACAACAGCAAAAGCCGTTACAGACGCAGGATTACGCTTAGATGTATCAGCTCCTACACCAGAAGCCCCCTCAATAACAGTTGCAATTGAGAACTTCTTAAAAGAGCAAGCAAAAGCATCTAAAAAGAAATAATATTTGCTTTATCCGATAAACAAATAATTAGCAAACGTGTAAGATATTAAAGTGAACTTTATATATTTTACACGTTTATTACTATCTTCGCGGTAAATGAAAGAAGAAAAAAAATATTCATTACCACAATCTGAACGATTACGTGGAAAAAGAAGAATAGACTACCTCTTTGCAAATGCAAAAGGGGTTTTGTCATACCCATATCGCGCACTTTTCGTTGAAAACGGAACTGACACAAGCGCAATAATGGTTTCAATTCCCAAACGTAAGTTCAAACACGCAGTTGACCGCAACCTATTACGCCGTCGCACACGTGAAGCATACCGTTTAAACAAATTGCAGTTAAGCCAACAATTAAACAATAAAGGATTAGATATTGCTTTACTTTATATAGGAGACAAAAAAGAGGAGTTCTCTCTATTACAAAAAAAGATGTGCGACCTCTTTAATAAAATTGCCGTTAAAATATGCGAATAATAAGCTACATACTGCTGATACCTATATACTTTTATAGATCATGCATATCGCCAATGCTACCTCCTGCGTGCCGTTATACTCCAACCTGTTCGCAATACGCAATAGAGGCGATAAAAAAGCACGGACCCTTCAAAGGTTTATGGTTAGCAATTAAAAGGATATTACGCTGTCACCCATGGGGAGGAAGCGGATATGACCCGGTCCCATAGCTGAGAATACTATGTATATAAACCTGCATACACACAATAAACAGCATAACAAGGGTATAGCAATATATAACCTTCAACTACCAAACGAAAAACCAAACGAGCTTCTCTGTAGCGCAGGGCTACACCCTTGGCATATAAATCTTGAGAATTATAAAGATGTTATCAAGAAGATAAAAGAGCTTGCTCGGGAGAAAGAGGTGGTAGCAATAGGAGAGTGTGGGCTTGACAAAATATGTACAACTCCTTTTGAACTACAAAAAGAGGTATTTAAAGAGCAAATAGCAATATCAGAAGATGTCGCAAAGCCTATTATAATACATTGTGTAAAAAGTTATAACGAAATTATAGCCCTAAAGAAAGAGATAAAGCCCCTTCAGACATGGATAATTCACGGATTTAGAGGTAAAGCAGAAACTGCAAAAATGCTATCAGCAGCAGGAATTATAGTATCAATAGGAGAGAAGTTTAATTCTGAGATAGTACAAACCATTTGTAGTGAAAATATATTCATTGAAAGCGACGAAAGCAAACGCACAATAGATGAGATATACCAAAATATTGCAGATAAATGGCATATAACAAGCCATGAATTACAAGAGAGAGTAGAAAAATTATACAAAAAAGTATTTGTGCAGAAGGCTCGTTAAGAGAAAAATATGTAACTTCGCAAACTCAAATAACGATTAACAATAAAAACAATATAGAAAATGAATTTTAACTTTGTTGAAGAACTTCGCTGGAGAGGCATGATACACGATATGATGCCCGGAACCGAAGAACAATTGCAAAAAGAGATGACTGTTGCATATGTAGGAATAGACCCAACAGCCGACTCTTTGCATATAGGACACCTTGTAGGAGTAATGATGCTTCGCCATTTTCAGAGAGCAGGACACAAACCCCTTGCATTGGTAGGAGGAGCAACAGGAATGATTGGCGACCCCTCAATGAAGTCGCAAGAGCGTAACCTATTAGACGAAGCAACACTTCGCCACAATCAAGAGGCAATAAAAAAACAGTTGGCAAAATTCTTGGATTTTGATTCAGATGCTCCCAATAGCGCCGAATTGGTAAACAACTACGATTGGATGAAAGAGTTCTCATTCCTTGACTTCATACGTGAAGTAGGAAAACATATAACCGTAAACTATATGATGGCAAAAGACTCTGTTAAACGTCGTTTAGCAGGAGAAGGTACATCAGGTTTATCATTTACAGAGTTCTCATACCAACTTGTACAAGGTTATGACTTTACATACCTAAACAAAACAAAAGGGTGTAAATTACAAATGGGCGGCTCTGACCAATGGGGAAACATCACTACAGGAACAGAGCTAATACGCCGTATGAATGGCGACGAAGCATTTGCGTTGACTTGCCCATTGATAACAAAAGCCGACGGAGGAAAATTCGGAAAAACCGAATCGGGTAACGTATGGTTGGATCCACGCTACACATCACCTTACAAATTCTACCAATTCTGGCTAAACGTAGGCGATGCTGATGCTGAGAAATATATAAAAATATTCACCTCTCTAACAAAAGAGGAGATTGAGAAATTGATTGAAGAGCAAAACGCAGCTCCTCATCTACGCCCCTTACAAAAGAAATTAGCAGAAGAGGTAACTGTAATGGTTCACTCTCGCGAAGCATACGAAGCAGCCGTAGCAGCATCACAAATACTATTTGGAGGAGCAACATCTGACGCACTTCGCAAGATTGACGAAGAGACCTTGTTAAGCGTATTTGAGGGAGTACCCCAATTTGAAATAAGCAAAGAGGAGTTAAAAGAGGGAATAAAAGCAGTTGACCTATTAGCAGAAAAGAGTGCAGTATTTCCATCAAAAGGCGAGATGCGTAAAACCGTACAAGGTGGCGGTGTTATGATAAATAAAGAGAAACTAACAGCATTTGACCAAATAATAGACGAAAATGCCTTGTTAAACGGCAAATATATATTGGCTCAACGAGGCAAAAAGAACTATTTCCTAATAATAGCGAAATAATTTTTAGCAAAAATCTTTTGCAATTAAAAAATTTGCATTATCTTTGCACCCGTTACGCAAGGTTAAGACCTGCGAACAATAAGGATTGTCTTATGGTGTAATGGTAGCACTGCAGTTTTTGGTTCTGCCTGTCTAGGTTCGAATCCTGGTAAGACAACAGAAAGGGCGCTGTTTAGCGCCCTTTTTTATTTATATACATTCTTTTTATTTGCTTCTTTTCTATTTGATAATAATCATAAAAATAATATCTTTGTCAAAACCTTAAACATCTATATTTTGACAGAGATAATAATAATCCTTATACTGATACTTCTGAACGGAGTCCTATCAATGTCGGAGATAGCCATAATATCTTCGCGACGCACCTATCTGCAAAAAGAGAGTGATAAAGGCAACAGAAAAGCAAAAACGGCATTAAGGCTATTTGACAACCCTGATAAATTCCTATCAACAGTACAGATAGGAATAACAGCCATAGGAATACTTACAGGTATATTCTCAGGAGCCACATTAGCAGAAGAGTTTGCCGATATTCTTTCAAGAACCGGCTTACCACTAAATTACGCACAACCCATAGCTAAAGCATTAATAGTAATAATAGTAACATACTTCACCCTTATATTAGGCGAACTTGTTCCAAAACGAATAGGAATGAGTGCATCAGAAAAGGTAGGAATCATGGTTGCCAAACCTATGAGTATGTTAGCCAAAATAACATCGCCATTCGTAAAACTACTTTCGGCAAGCACCTCACTTATTGTTTCGTTAATGGGAATTAAAGAAGATAGTGGCAAAGTTACAGAAGAGGAGATACTATCAATGGTAAAAGAGGGACGCCTTGACGGAGAGGTACAAGAAGTAGAAGAAGACATAATGGAACGCGTGTTCTTACTTGGCGACCTTAAAGTAGAATCAATAATGACTCATCGTAGCGAGGTAGTATCAATAAGTAACACCATGAGTCGCGATGAGATAATCGCACTTATAAAAGAGAACGATTTTGATACATATCCCATATACTCCGAAAAGGAAGATTCAATAATAGGAGTAGCCACATTCAAGGAGTTAGCATTTGAATTAATACAAAATGAGTTTAAATTTGAGAATATAATATCAAAACCCATATATATCCCCGAAAATTTAAGTGTATATAAAGCACTTGAAACGATGAAAGAGAAGTGCGTAACAGAACTTATGGTATGCGATGAATTTGGGGCATTAGCAGGAGTTATAACCCTCAGAGATATAATGGAGGGATTAGTCGGAAATATAGATGAAGACCCCGATGAACAATCGATAGTAAAACGCTCTGAAAAAGAGGAGTGGTTAATTGATGGGCAGATATCATTTTACGACTTCCTATCTCACTTTGAGAAAGAGGACCTTTATGATGAAGCCTCATACAATACCCTCGCAGGTCTGATACTTGATAAGCTCGAGCATATACCCACTGCAGGCGAAAAATTGGAATGGGATATTTTTAAACTTGAGATAGTTGATATGGACGGAGCCAGAATAGATAAAGTTTCTGTATCAATACTACCAAATTCAAAAGAGGACGAGTCTCTGCAAAGGCTTTAGTTATGACATACGCATACTCAAATGCAATAATGGATAAAATTGAAGAGGTCGTAAAAAACGGATTAACAGGGACAGAAGGCGATGATTGGTAAAACCAATCCATATAAAACAAAAAAGAGGCACTTTCACAAGTGTCTCTTTTTTGCTCTTCAGGTTGGACTTGAACCAACGACCCTCTGATTAACAGTCAGATGCTCTAACCGACTGAGCTACTGAAGAATAAATATTTAGGTAGTTATGAAAACGCTCTTCAGGTTGGACTTGAACCAACGACCCTCTGATTAACAGTCAGATGCTCTAACCGACTGAGCTACTGAAGAAGATTTTAGCACACCTTATTACGGAAATGCGACTGCAAAAGTAACCCCAATTTTCCAATTATGCAACTAATTGCCCTATTTTTTTGTAAAAAGAGTAGTAAAAAAGGCAAAATTGTGATTCACAAACTATATTCTTAATGATTTTTATATTGCAGATACCACAAAAGATAACTACCTTAGCACTTTAAAATAACATTTAATATGAAAAAACTATTAAAACCAATATTGCTCTCTCTTATAGCTATAGCCATATCAGCAAATAGTTATGCTGATAAAAAAAATTTTGAACTCATAAAGAATACCGATATATTCAATGCCATACTTAAAGAGTTATCACTTTTTTATGTTGATTCAATAGACGCCGAAAAAATAATAGGAAACGGAATAAAGAGTATGCTCTATTCCCTTGACCCCTATACAACATACATTCCTAAATCGGAAGAGCATGACCTTAAATTTATGACTACCGGTGAATATGCAGGAGTTGGAGCATTAATATCTCCTCGCGACTCTCTTATTCAAATATCAAGCATATACGAAGGCAACCCTGCCCAAATTGGAGGCATGAAACCCGGTGATTTGATTTTAGAGATAAACGGAGAATCAATGATAGGGAAGAGCAACGATTACGTAAGCAACCACTTACGAGGTAAAGCCAACACTTTAGCTGTTGTAAAGGTTAAACGCCCTATGGTTGATACAATTGTTACACTTGACATAACTCGTAAAAAAATATATATACCCGCAGTATCATACTATGGAGTAATTGAAGAGGGAATAGGATATATATATTTATCATCATTTAATACTCAAGCAGCATCAGAGGTAAAAGAGGCTCTTAAAGATTTAAAAAAGAGAGAAAATATAAAATCATTGATTTTAGACTTACGTGGAAATCCCGGAGGATTATTAGATGAGGCCATAGGAGTTGTAAACCTTTTTGTTCCCAAAGGGAAAACAATATTAGAAACAAAAGGTAAAGTAAAACAGCAAGAGCGCATATATAAAACATCACAATCTCCCATTGATACCACAATGCCTCTTGCCGTACTTGTAAGTAACGAAAGTGCATCGGCTTCTGAAATTGTAGCAGGAGCATTACAAGATCTTGACAGAGCAGTTATTGTAGGAGACAGGACCTTTGGTAAAGGGTTGGTTCAAACAACACGACCCTTACCTCATGATGGTACTCTTAAAATCACAACAGCAAAATACTATATCCCAAGCGGACGACTTATTCAGGCAATAGATTACTCACACCGTAACCCTGATGGCTCTGTTGGACGTATTCCCGATTCTCTCACAACAGAGTTTAAAACAGCAGCAGGACGTATAGTACGTGACGGAGGAGGTATAACCCCCGATATAAAACATGAATACCCCAAACAATCAAATATCATATACTATTTGACTAAAGATTACCATATCTTTGACTTCGCAACTCAATATGCAGCAAAACACAAAAACATTCCTGTCGTTGGAGAGTTTTCTCTAACTGACGAAGAGTATGCCGAATTTAAAGAGATGTTGAAAGAGAGAAACTTTACATACGACAGAGAGAGTATCAGCCTATTAAAGAAGCTAAAAGAACTTGCCGAATTTGAAGGTTACATGGATATTGCAGGAGAGACATTTGAAACTCTTCAAAAACAATTAGAACACAATATTGATAAGGATTTAGAGACTTTTAAAGAAACAATAAAAAAAGAGTTGGAGAGTGAAATAGTAGAGAGATATTACTACACCAAAGGCAGCATGGAACGTGTCGTTAAAGATGACACATGCATAAAAGAGGCAGCTGCCATTTTGAATAACCTTGAAGAGTATAAAAATATTCTTTCTCCAAAAGAAAAATAGTTATGGCACACCCTCTTGAGAAATTCAGATTTTGCCCGGCATGCGGTTCAAACAAATTTGAGGAGAACAATGCATACTCAAAGAGATGTACCGATTGTGGTTTTACATACTACGATAATCCCAAAGCTGCAACTGTTGCCATAATCATGAATAAAAAAGGGGAGATATTGGTATGCAGACGAGCTAAAGAGCCTGCAAAGGGGACTCTTGATCTTCCGGGAGGATTTACAGATATAGGAGAGACCGCAGAAAATGGTGTAATTCGCGAAGTGAAAGAGGAGACAGGATTAGATGTTACAGAAGTTACATTTCTCTTCTCAAAACCCAACATCTACCCATTTTCAGGAATGATAGTAAATACAATGGATCTCTTCTTCCTATGTAAAGTTGATACAGACAAAAAGCCTTTGGCTAATGACGATGTTGCAGAGACGTTTTTTGCACCCCTTCAAGATCTAAAACCCGAAGAGTTTGGATTGCATTCAATCAGCGAAGCTATAGCTGATATTAAGTTGTTAGCCAACAACCGATAACTAATCGTTTATTTGTAAAATTTGCAGAGGAATATTGCTAATCTTTGCGGCAATCTCAGAAAAAGAGCTATAAAAACTGCCGTAAATCTTCTCTGTTTTTGACAAAAGCCACATCTCCTTAACAGCCTCCTTTATACCCTCTTCACTATTACGGTTACAATCTGTCTCTATTGATAGTATTTTATCACCAAAAATATCTTTAAGATATTTCTTTGTAGCCTTATCATCAGTAGCCAGATAGAACTTTGTTTTGGGATAAAGTTCAACCTCTTTTTGCATTGCATCAATAAAAAGTTCAAGAGGAGAACGCTCAATTGAAAGGAGATTATCGGTTCTGCGAATATGAACACCTATATTTCTTGAACCAAAATTCTTATCTATATAATTATCAACTTCAGAAAGGATATCTTTCACCAGAACAAAATTATCAGATAATGAAGGAGCGTAATTGCCAAAATCATAACAACTCTCAATCAGAACTTTACCACTACTCTTTATAATATCTTCCAATTTACCCTCATTTCTGAGTTTTACAAATTCCGATGAGTATATACAACGGTCAAAAAGAATAGGTGCAGTTATGAATGGTAACCAAAGAGTATGACGACGAGGAGAACGATATATAAAACGGTCAAAAAATGTAGCCTCCTTAACCATTAATTTATCATACAAAGGCATATTAAAGATAGAGGTAAATGGAGCGTTCAACTCAAAATTTTTAAACCATATAACAGTCAATGGAATATCATTAGCTTTGGCTAACTCCAATGTTGCATTAATAGCCCTTACTCTATTTGCCAATCCCCCATAAGGGACAAGATATATCTCTCTCTTCATAATAGTAAAATTCTTTACAAAAGTATATTAAAAATTCATCTTGTAAAAGAGGCATATTTTTAGTAATTTCGCAACATACAAGAAAGTGAAATAAAATGGCAGGTAAAATAGCAGAAACTCCGCTAATGAAACAATATATCGAGATGAAAGGAAAACATCCCGATGCCATATTGCTATTCAGAGTAGGAGACTTTTATGAAACATTCTCCGACGATGCAATAACAGCCTCTGAAATTTTGGGAATAACCCTTACACGCAGAGCAAACGGAGCAGCACAATTTGTTGAGTTAGCAGGATTTCCGCACCATGCCTTAGATGCATACTTACCTAAATTGGTAAGGGCAGGCAAACGTGTAGCAATATGCGAGCAACTTGAGGACCCCAAATTGACTAAAAAATTGGTAAAACGTGGCATAACTGAATTGGTAACACCCGGAGTATCAATTAACGACAATGTATTAAATCATAAAGAGAACAACTTTGTTGCTGCACTTCATTTTGACCGTCATGCATGTGGAGTAGCATTTCTTGATATATCAACAGGAGAGTTTTTAACTACCGAAGGTAGTTTTGACCATATTGATAAACTTCTGAATAGTTTTGCTCCCAAAGAGATTTTGATTGAACGTGGTAAACGCGACCTCTTTACATCAAAATTCGGTGGCAGATTTTTAATATTTGAGTTAGATGATTGGATATTTACATTTGATGCTACCAATCAACGATTACTAAAACATTTTGAGACAAAAAATCTTAAAGGTTTTGGCGTAGAACATCTCAAATTGGGGATAGTGGCATCAGGAGCAATATTACACTATCTTGATATAACTCAACATACGCACATATCACATATAACCACCTTATCAAGAGTTGAGGAAGAGCGATACGTAAGGTTAGATAAATTTACCCTTCGCAGCCTTGAAATACTATCACCCATGAACGAAGGCGGAAAATCACTTTTAGAGGTAATTGACCGCACTCTTACACCAATGGGTAGCCGTATGATGCGTCGTTGGCTCACCTTCCCTCTGAAAGATGTTGCAGCCATAAATCGCAGATTAGATGTGGTTGACTACTTCTTTAAAGCTCCTGAAGAAAAAGAGGCACTTGAAGGTTACATGTCGCTAATTGGCGACCTTGAACGCCTAACCTCAAAAGTAGCAGTTGGCAGAGTAACTCCACGAGAAATGGTTCAACTCAAAGTTGCACTTAAAGCAATAGAACCTATTAAGGCTATATGTGCCAAAACAGAGAATAGTGTTTTGGAAAATGTAGCAAAAGAGTTGGATTTATGTTATGAGATAAGAGAGAGAATTGAGAGAGAAATTTCACCCGATGCACCATCGTTGATAAACAAAGGAGGTATAATCCGCGAAGGAGTAAACGAGGAGTTAGACGAACTACGACAAATGTCAGGTTCAGGTAAAGAGTATCTTTTACATATACAACAACGCGAAAGCGAAGCAACAGGAATTCCATCGCTTAAGATAAGCTACAATAACGTATTTGGTTACTACATTGAGGTACGCAATACCCACAAAGATAAAGTACCTGAAGGGTGGATAAGGAAACAGACCCTTACTAACGCTGAACGCTATATTACTCAAGAGCTAAAAGAGTACGAGGAGAAGATATTAGGAGCAGAAGAGAAAATCCTTGCTATTGAAGGACGTCTTTTTGGAGAGTTGGTTGAAGCAACAATGACAAGTATAAGTGCTATGCAACGCAATGCCGCAATACTTGCCCGCATGGATTGTCTCTTATCCTTTACCTCAGTTGCAAAAGAGAACAAATATATACGTCCCGTTATTGACGAAAGCCTATCACTTGATATAGAGGAGGGTCGACACCCTGTAATAGAGAAACAACTTCCTCCAGGAGAGGAGTATATAACCAACTCTCTGCACCTTGATAACGAAGGGGAACAGATTATGATAATAACCGGACCCAATATGGCAGGTAAATCGGCACTATTGCGACAAACTGCATTAATAACCATAATGGCACAAACCGGTTGTTTTGTACCTGCTCAATCAGCAAGAATAGGAATTGTAGATAAGGTATTTACACGCGTAGGAGCCTCGGACAATATATCTCTTGGAGAATCAACATTCATGGTTGAGATGAATGAAGCCGCTTACATTCTTAACAATATCTCTGAGCGCAGTTTAGTACTATTTGACGAACTCGGAAGAGGAACAAGCACCTACGACGGAATATCAATAGCGTGGGCTATTGTTGAACATATACACGAAAACGAAAGAGGTAAAGCAAAAACACTCTTTGCAACACACTACCACGAACTCAATGAAATGGAAAAAGAGTTCAAAAGAATAGTCAATTACAACGTATCGGTAAAAGAGGTTGACAACAAAGTGGTATTTTTACGCAAACTCGTACGCGGAGGGAGCGAACACAGTTTTGGTATTCATGTTGCAAAAATGGCAGGAATGCCTCGCAATATAGTTAGTCGCGCCGACGATATACTTAAAGAGCTGGAGAAAGGTAGCGAAAACAGAGATATTTCAAAACCTATTCCATCGGCATCAAAAGCAGGAGGAATGCAACTATCGCTATATCAACTTGACGACCCCGTATTATCAAACATACGAAACGAAATATTGGGATTGGACATAAACAACCTCACTCCGGTTGAGGCATTGAATAAATTAAATGAGATTAAAAAAATTCTTTTAGGAAGATAAAATATAGAATCCGTTATGGTACAACGTAAAGATTTTGAGATAATGGCACCGGTAGGCTCATATGAGTCTTTAACAGCAGCAATACAGGGTGGTGCCGACTCGGTATATTTTGGAGTAGAGGGATTAAATATGCGTTCTCGCTCATCAAATAATTTCACCCTTGACGACCTTCGTAACATAGCCGAAATATGTAACCAAAACAACATAAAAACATATTTAACCGTAAATACCGTAATCTACGATGGAGACCTTGAGTTAATGCGTAAGATCATTGATACAGTAAAAGAGTCGGGAGTAAGTGCAATTATTGCCTCAGACGTTGCAGCAATGAGCTATGCCAATTCAATAGGAGTTGAAGTACACCTCTCAACCCAACTAAACATATCAAATGCAGAGGCGCTAAAATTCTATGCTCAATTTGCCGATGTGGTGGTTTTGGCAAGAGAACTTAATCTTGATCAGGTATCAGGAATTTATCGCAGAATACAAGAAGAAAACATTGTTGGGCCCAAAGGAGAGCAGGTGCGAATTGAGATGTTTGCACACGGAGCATTATGTATGGCGGTATCAGGGAAATGTTATTTGAGCCTACACGAAATGAACCACTCGGCAAACAGAGGCTCTTGCTTACAAATATGTCGTAGAGGCTACACCGTTAAAGACAAGGAAACAGATATTGAACTTGATATAGAGAACCAATATATAATGTCGCCTAAAGACCTTAAAACAATCCACTTTATGAACAAGATGATTGACTCAGGAGTGAGAGTATTTAAGATTGAGGGACGCGCACGCAGTGCCGAGTATGTGCGCACAGTTGTAGAGTGCTACCGCGAAGCTGTTGAGAGTTACATTGACGGAACATTCAACGAAGAGAAAATTGCAGGTTGGGACACTCGTTTGGCAACAGTATTCAACCGAGGTTTCTGGAACGGTTATTACCTTGGGCAACGTCTTGGAGAGTGGTCTTCAAGTTATGGCTCAGAGGCTACCGAACGTAAAGAGTATATTGGAAAAGGAACCAAATATTTTTCAAACATTGGTGTAGCCGAGTTTATGATGGAAAGTGGAGAGATAAACGAAGGAGATAAACTGCTTATTACAGGACCAACAACAGGAGCCTTAACAATTGAGGCAAAAGATATGCGAGTAAACTTTAAACCTGCTACAAAAATTGTAAAAGGAGACCTCTTTTCAATAGCCGTAGGAACAAAAATTCGCCCATCAGACAAACTATTTAAAATAGTACAAGTTGTAAAAGAGTAAAATCAATTATAAAAACAATAAAAGAGGAAAGAGAAGATATTAAGCTATCTAATCTTTCCTCTTTTTTCATATACTAACCTTAACTCCAACAGTTATACTACGGGGCAGAGCAGGACCATATATATAACCGGAATCTCTGTCTGGACCTTGGTCAAAATCATTTTGATATGAATTAAATATATTCATTATCGCCGCATTTATCTGTAATGTTGCACTACGCCATATTTTAAAATCATATGCAACCTTAAAGTTGGCATCAAAGAATGGAGAGGTACGCTCAACCTTATCAATGTCAGTACCAGAACCTTCGCAATGTTGCACCGTCATTGAGCCGGTTGCTGTTCCGCTAAGCGACAACGTAAGAGCAGGTATGGGATTATAAACACCCATTATATATCCATAAGCATTTGGCGAACGGAACATTCTGCGAACAGGAGCTACATTATCATTCTCACTCCAATACTCCAACTCCTTATATGCACTATATTGTATAGTCGCAGAACCCTGTATTTGGAAAGTAGGTAAAATTCCTATCTTACCCTCTATTGTGCCTCCTGCAACACGTGCTCCCGAGCCATTATAACGAACCATAACGGTATTCCCTTTCGCATCATGTTCTTCGGTTTTACGCAAGGCAAAAGCATCTTTAAGATCTGTATAGAAAAGCTCTACCATAAGATTTGTTCTCACCTTACCAAAGTTACGATACATATCGGCTGAAAATGATACACTATTTGAACGCTCCTCTTTCAAATCAGGGTCTAAAACCGTTACAACCCTATCACCTCCAACAACTGCAACATGAAAATCTTCATCAAAAGCCTGTGGAGCTCTAAATCCTGATGAATATGTTAAACGAAGATTTACATTTTTAATAGGATTATATCTCAAATTTACACGAGGAGAGAAGATTGGTTTATCTACTAAGTTGTGTTTATCCATACGAACTCCAACAAGAAAACCCCACTTATCATCTCTCCACTCGTTTTGCATAAACACACTACCGATATTTACCTTTTGCTTAACATAGTGATCATACCCTGTAAAGTTATCAATAAGTTTATTGTAACTATACTCTCCACCAACCATTAACTCGGCAGGCAAAAGCCAAACCTTCTTCCAGCGATATGTATATTGTGCTCCTGTTACCGAAACAATATCATCGGTCTTACCATAAGCATTGGGGTCTTGTTTAGCCCCATAATAACTATCACGCTTGGTCTTTTGAAAAGAGGTATATATACTCAATCTATGTCTGTTCTCATTAAAAAAAAGGTCATAACTCAGCTCCCCACCATTTATCGTATGGTCAGTCTGTTCGGCAATCATTGCCTCATGAGGAGGTAAGTCAAATGCATCTCCTCCGCGTCTGAACTCGTTTATACTATGATATTGGAGATTTATCTTACCAAAACTACCTGTTCTTATATAAGAGCTTAAACCTATCGTCTTGCCATTAATCTCAGGCACTTCACAAAAACCATCACCATCATAGTCAAAATAGTCACGTTTTCTGCTTTGTCCGTAGATAGTTAATCCCATCTTATAATTATCATTGACAAGAGAAGCATTAAATGTAGTATTATTATCAAGAGCCCCAGATATACCAATAGAGGTTAATGAATGAGCAACCTCAGCACTGTTTTTGATAGGCTCCTTTGTAATTATATTTATTGTACCACCAATAGCAGACGACCCAAAAAGAGCTGATCCACCGCCACGAATAACCTCAACTCTATCAATCATATTTGAAGGTATCTGCTCAAGTCCATAAACTCCCGTAAGAGCTGAGAATATTGGGCGTGAATTCATAAGTATCTGAGAGTAATGCCCGTCAAGCCCATTAATACGCACCTGCATAAATCCACAATTTTGACAATTATCCTCAACTCTGATACCCGGTTGATAATTTAAGCCACATGAAAGGGTAGGAGCACCAACCAAATCAAATGTTTTACTTGTAAGTATATTAACCATTGACGATGCATTCAGTCGTTTCAACTCGCCTCTGTTAGCAGAAACCACAACCTGTTCCAACTCCTCATATTTCTCTTCAACTATAAAGTTTATCTCTTGAGTTTTTCCGGCAACAATCTCCACTTGGCGAGTTTGTGTTGTGTAACCCATTCCGCTAACCTCAATAATAAATGTACCAATAGGAAGATTTCTAAAAAAGAAGTGACCGGTTTTATCGGTTCGGGTATAAAAACTTGTTCCTTTAACTTCAACCGACATATAGGGCAAATGCTCATTTGTACTTTGGCTTAAAACATGTCCTGATATATTTGCATCGGTAGGCTTATCCTCAATATAATCTATATTATCATCAGCAAATAGCGAAATTGGCAATAGATAAATTAATAGTGTAAAAATAATATGTTTCATCTCTTCTCTTAATTTTTGACAAGCGCAAAGGTAGCATGATGACTATTTTAACGAAATACCCAAATATTGGTAATTAAACGAGGCTATCAACAAAATATATACCTACAAATTGTTACTTAATAATAAATGGGAAATATCTAAATTTATTCATTCAAAAGCCATAGTATAGTTAAACCTTTATTAAAAAAAATAATCTCAAAGTTGTAAAAGATGTTATATAAGTAGAAAAGAGATTTATATGGCGTCTTATATGCTAAATAATTAGTATTTTTGTAAACATTAGGAATAATTGAATTATGAGGGAAAATACTTTTTTCAGAAAAATAATAGTACTGTCTGTAATTACAACTTTCACCATGATAGCAAACGCACATGAAAGTACGCTATCATTTAATACACCATATAGCCTACTTAATAAATATTTAAGCAATAATTATCTTGCAACATACCAAAAATTAAGTGGCGAAATAGCAGCCTCACAATCAGATAAGAACTACCATGTTACCGATGCAGAGGTTGAATACCTAAAAATTAAAACAGCTTATCTATCGGGTGATGCTGATGCCAAAAATAAAATTAAAAGATACCTCAATTATGAAACCGACCCTCTCTTTACTCCAAGGGCTAATATTTTATTAGGAAACATATATATTAACGAAGGTAATTTTGATGAGGCTGAAAAATGCTATATCGAGATCAATCCTGAAATATTAACCACCTCAGAAAGAGATGAGTTGAGAATAAATAGAGGATTAATTCTCCTAAACAAAAAAGAATTTGCTAAAGCAGAAGAGGAGTTATCGAAAATCAATACTCAAAAATCGAAATACAGAATTCCTGCAATATTCTATAAAGCATGCGCAAATTATGCACAAGGAGAATGTAAAGAGGCTGAGGAAGGGTTCTTAATATCAAAAGATGATGATACATTTGCTCTAAGTTCAAATTATTACCTTACAAACATATACTTTGCAAATAGGCGTTATAACTCTGCATTAAGCACAGGCGAATCGCTATTAAATAATAGAATACCAGAGGGCTATAGAAACAATCTATTAAAGATATGTGGAGAAT
Organism: Bacteroidales bacterium; assembly: GCA_017935575.1. Classification (GTDB taxonomy): domain Bacteria; phylum Bacteroidota; class Bacteroidia; order Bacteroidales; family G3-4614; genus Caccoplasma_A. Next base: position 56,115 of record JAGBHI010000064.1, read on the forward strand.
CGGCATTTGCATTAGGCAATATTGAAAAGACTATAGAGTACCTTGGAGAGTATGTACAAAACTCTCCTGACGACCAACAGGCAGCATACACTTTGGGAGTTGCATATTACAACACTAAACAACATACCGAAGCAATTAAAACTCTCTCAACCCTTACAGCGACAGAGAACGACTTTTCACAAAGTGCATATCTTTATTTAGGACACTCATATCTGTTGATGAACGATAAGAATGGAGCTATGTTTGCCTATGAAAAAGCAATGGCATACGACTCCGATATTCAAGCAAAAGAGAGTGCAATGTTCAACTATTGTTTGCTCATTGATGAGAGTAATATCCTTGATTTTGATAAAAAAATTAGAGTATTTGAGAACTATATAAATCAATTTTCAAAAGAAGAGAATGCAAAAACAATAAATCAATTATTGGCTATAAGCTACCTTACCACCAATAATTATGAGGCAGCATTAACTTCAGTAGAAAAGATAAAAAATCCAAGTAAGGAACTTCTTGAAGCAAAACAAATTATACTGTATAATTTAGGAATAAAAGAATTTGCTAAAGAAGAATACAACAAAGCCAAAACAAATCTTACAAAATCAATTAATACCGGTAATTACAATATCGGCATAAAAGCAAAAGCATATCTTTGGCGAGGAGAAACAAATTATATCTTTAAAGAGTATAATGCAGCAGAGAGCGATTTTAAACAATATATAAAATTATCAAAACAACCCAACCCTGAAGTTTACTACTCTCTCGGTTATACTCTGTTTATTACACAAAGATATAACGAAGCTAATAGAGAATTTGATAATTTCATAAATAGGAGTAATGACAACAAACAGCTAAAAGCTGATGCACTTAACAGAAAAGGCGACTGCCTATACATGATGCGTCAATATAATAACGCATACAATACATATATTGAAGCTGAAAAAGCCCATAATCTCACTGCTGATTACTCTATATATATGCAAGGAGTTACATTGGGAATTGAAAAACGCCATAAAGATAAAGTTAACGCAATGCAACGTATTGCTACAATATATCCTACTTCAAAATATGCCTCTCAAGCATTAGAGCAAAAGGGCATTGCAGAACTTGCACTTGACGAAAAAGATAATGCACTTGTCACATTCGCCCAACTATATACTAAATATCCTAAAACAAAAGAGGCACGTTCAGCCCTATTACAATCGGCTATCGTATATATGAACATTGGAGATAATTCTAAAGCATTGTCAGCATACAAAACAATAATAGAGGAGTACCCCGGTAGCGATGAAGCTAAAACTGCATTAGAAGATTTGAAGAATTATCATGTACAACAAGGTAATATAAAACCCTATGCCAACTACATTAAAAAGATAAAAGGAGAAAATGCATATGATGCCTCTGAGATGGATTCAGTCTCATATCTTGCAGCAGAAAATGCATTTTTACGCACACCAAGCGAAAAGAGCATAGCCCAAATGAAAGAGTATGTAAACAACTATCCCAATGGAGCATTCAATGCAAATGCTTTAAACTATATAGGGTTATATGCGTTCAATAATAATAACTTTGAAGAAGCAAGAAAATATATGGAAGAGGTTTTACTCAGTAAAAATGTTGAGTTACGAGAAAACAGTTTAAAAACACTTGCTACCATTGAAGAAGAAGATAAGAATTATGAAAAGGCTCTCATTTATTATAAAAATTTATCAGAAGATTATCCAACATTAATATCCGGGAAAGAGGCTAAATCGTCAATTGTAAGAGTTCTAAAACTAAGCAACAGAAATGACGATGTCATAGATGAAGCAACAAAAATCTTATCAGAAGGAAACAACGATATAATAAACTTTGACGAAATAAGATATTATAGAGCAACAGCTCTTGAAGAGATAGGAGATAAAGAGAAAGCTACTGCTGATTGGGAAACGCTTGCCAACAATTCTCAATCGATATACTCAGCCGAGGCAAAATATATGATTGCAAAAGGATTGTACGACAATAATAAATTTAGCGATGCTGAAGCAACAATAAACGACATATTATCAAATAGTTCAAGCAGTAAATATTGGGTTGCTCGCGGAATAATACTATTATCAGATATATCAGCAAAACAAGGAGATAATTTTAAAGCAAAACAATACCTAATCAGTTTAAAGAACAATTATACCGATAGTGACGATATAAAATCAACTATTGAAACAAAACTTACTAAATATGAAAAATAGATTTATAACCATCAGTGCAACAACAATTCTGCTTTTTAGCTGTGCTACAATATCAGCACAAGAAATTGAGCGCGAAGTAACAATAGAAAAAGAGTACACACCTCAAGTTGATGCAGCCGTAAAAAAGACAGGAATACCTGAAGCTGAAAATCCTTTGGTTGAGAAACCTGTAAGTAATTTCTCATCATGGGCAGTACCACTTTCAGGAACCCCATCATCACAACCTCTATTAATGAGTGAATTAAATACCCAGGAAGATTTTGTAAATCAACGTGGTTACGCAAACTTTGGAATGGGAAATAACCTCAATATAAATGGTAATGCAGGAATAAGAGTAATTAATAACGAAAAGGACCAATTAGGTATTTGGTATAATCACACATCTACCGGAGGTAATCTAAAATATAGAGATAATGTGCCTGTATATGGAGGAGAGAGCGTATATCAACACCTAAACAGCAATGTTGCAAACATTACATACAAACACGCTTTTGAAAAGATAGAGTGGAGCACAAGCGTTGCATACAAACACAATACCTTTAACTACTACGGTGCAAGATTAATTCCCGATTTAATGGTTATAAATGATGGAGAATATCAGAGAGTAAATCAATATGCTATAGGAACAACTTTAAGTAGCACAAAAAATGAAATATTTACAATAAACGCTTCATTTGGATTTGTAGGATATTACAATAAATTGGGCTATTTAATAGGTACTAAAGGAGGAAGAGAGAACCATATTAAGAGTAATCTTGAATTTACAGCACGTATAGGAGAAAAAGATAGTAGAGTTGGATTTGAGATTAATATGGATAATCTAATATACAACGATGCTTTAGCAAGCGATTATACTCTATTCTCTTTAACTCCATTTTATAAATTTGCGAACGATAAGATTCGTCTTAAAGCAGGAGTTAAGATTGATATATCAGCAAATGATGGAGCCGTTTTCCGCTTTGCTCCCGATGTTGAATTCAATGCTGATATGGGAAAATACTTCCAATTCTACACTGTTGTTGATGGTGGAAAAGAGCTTAACACATGGAACAAAATGTCAGCTCGCAACATATATATAAATCCCACCAGAAGAATGGCAAACACATATACACCAGCCAATGCAACAGTAGGAATCTTATTTAAATACTTCCCAGAAATATCTTTTAGGGTATATGGTGGAATTAAGACCTCTAACAATGCTCTATTTGATATGCGAAACTTAGAGGAGATAAAAGATGGAATGATAACATCATATGAAGTTATTGACTATATGCCAATTGATGCATATCGCTGGTTAGGAGGAGCAAACATAAACTTCAAAATGAAAAAATTCTTAGAGGGAGAGGTAAAATGGATACATAACAGTTGGCGTGCCCGTAACGGAAATGACCTGATATTATCAGCTCTTCCAAAAGATGAGTGGAACATAAGGGTAGGAGTAACCCCCATTAATAATCTCTCTTTAAACGCCAACTTCTATATGGGCTTGGGAAGAGGATATCGTTACCAAGATATAAACGGATTTAATACATATGAAAAAATGAGCGATATATACGATCTTAACGTAGGAGCAACATATGTTCTAAACAATATGATAAGTTTCAATCTACAATGGAACAACATACTATCGCAACATTACGATATCTATTACGGAATGCCCGCTCAACGAATGCACTTCTTAATTGGAGCTGCTGTTAAGTTTTAATAGGGATTAAAGGATAAGTTTTTAAGAATTTAACAATGGCTAAGGCAATAAGCTGATTATTTATACGTTTTAAAAAAAGTAATTAACAACATTGAAACGGATAACAATCATATTATTTGCTTTAGCCCTTGTCTTATCTGCAAGTGCTCAAACAAGGAAATTGGAGCGACGTCCATACGCCGACCAAAAACGTGTACACTTTGGTTTCTCATTAGGACTAAATATGCAGAACCTACGCCTTGCGCCTATTGGAGAACCCGATGAAAACGGAGAGATATGGTTAGCAGAGGTACCCTCTTTCTCTCCCGGATTTAATGTTGGACTGCTCTGCGACCTATACCTATGCCCTTATCTAAATTTACGTTTTGTCCCCACATTTATTTTCGGAAATAAAACAGTTACTTTTAAAGGTGAATTTACAGGAGAAGAGAAAAAGACCGACGTAAAGTCAAACTATATTCAAGCCCCCATAGAGTTAAAATATAGTGCAAAACGAATAAACAATTACCGTCCCTACATTATGATGGGAGTAGCACCAACTTTTGATGTATCTAAAAAAAGAGGTGATCTCCTTCGACTTAAAACTTACGACACATATTTAGAGATTGGATTGGGTTGCGACTTATATTTTCAATATTTCAAGTTTATACCTGAATTGAAATTCAGCTTTGGCTTACACGATGTTTTAACAAGAAAAAGAGATGACCTTGTTGACCCGTCAGAGTATAAATATACAGCATCAATTGACAGAGCAAGTTCCAAAATGGTAATACTTACCTTCTATTTTGAATAATACTTATATTAATAAATTAAGGGATACATTAAAACTGTATCCCTTAATTATCAATATTCTGTAATATGTTTTATTCCTCTCTATCCAAGCGTAACTGATGTTTAATATAACGCCTTATTGTACGATATTTGGGGTGTATGGCAAGCGTAGGGCGTAAATTACTTTCGCTTAACATAAACAACATCAAACAGGCAATACCCACAATTATTAACCAACCAAAAATCTCTTTAATAGATACCATAGCTGCATGTTGTTGAACAATGCCATAAAGCTCGCTCAACGAGAAATTATGGCTCATTGTATTAACGCTATCAACTTCGCTACCAAGTAACATCGCATTCTTTTGCATCAATACCTTAAAAGCCCTTCCTACAATAGCATCGCCAAAAGCTCCAGCTAAAAGGGCGCTGAAAAAACCTTGAATTGATACAGCCTGAAAAAAGTTTGTAAAGGGAATTAAAGATAGGGCTGTCAAAAGAGTTATTGAGAGTATTACAAAACCTGTACTACGCAACATTATAGGCAATATAAGGGCCTCTTTGGGTAAATTATATTCAACCGTAAAGTAAAACGATATAAGATATAATACAAGAAGAGAGAAGCCTATTGTTGTCATTGTCTTATAACGCCATTTTCTAAGAGCAAAAGTTCTCCATGTGAAGAAAGCTCCTACTATTATACCTGCAAATGCCCATAACTTCATCGATGCAATATTTAATGTATCATACCCCAAAACCATACCCATATACATCTCCTCAATAACACGCGAAGGGGCATTTAAGGTTGATATCACAAGATATAAAATAAGAGAGTAATATAAGGGTTTATAACTCCATGTCTTAAGTTCATAAAAGGGGTGTCGTATAAAAGAGGACCGCCACAAATTGAGTAACAATGTTACAATGGCAGTTATAGCAGCTATCCAAATTTCAGAAGCATTAAACCAATCATAAAACTCCCCATATACCATTATAAATGCCAACGACAGAGCTGTTGTACACCACAACAATATACCAAGCCAATCAATACCAAACAGTGGCAATTTAGGTAAAGTGCGTATTGTTCTGAACATCAACATTACCGCTATAATAAGCAACAGAAAGAGAGCTATCACCAATAGATAAATATACTCCCATTTTGCAAAAAAGGCTGTATATATGGTGATAATGCCTCCTATTTCAATCATTCCTTGCACCAAGAGTTCAATATAGCAGAAGAATATTGAGAGGTCGCGTTTAGGAGTAAGCCACAACTGAATAGCCGAATTACAACCAAAAGTTCCCCACATTCTGAATATCCCCGTAACAAAACATACACCAACCATTAAGGGAATAGAGCTTGTATTTACGACAATTATGTTGCCAACTATAATCCCTGTTGCACAAATTATAAAGGTCTGTTTTAAGGGAAAGCGAAATTTAAGCCTGAACATTATTGCAAACGTTAGGGCAAGACCTGCCATTGAGGCATAACCAGCCATAAGTATATCTTCTCGCATAAGAGCAAGCGAACCGCTCATCTCTCCCATAACGGCAAGATATACGCCACCCGATAGCTGGAATATAAGCACAAACAGCAATATAATCCAAGGGCGCAACTTTTCAGGAATAAAATTTCTGAATTCGGGTAATGAAAATGGAGGAATTTCGTGCATATGGTTTAGTATTTAACAACACATTCAGCATTCATACCTGCACGCAAACGTGCCATATCTTCACTACTATTGTCGTCGGTAAATATGATTTTTATAGGAATACGTTGCTCTATTTTAACAAAATTACCAGCAGAGTTATCTTGCGGAAGAAGAGAGAAACTTGCTCCTGTTGCTTGAGATATTGACTCAACAACTCCGTTAAATATTACACCGGGTATGGCATCAACCTCAATCTCAACCTCATTACCCTCTGATATATTGGCAGTCTGTGTCTCCTTGTAATTTGCCACTATCCATTTTTCAGATGCATCAACAAAATCGGTAATGGTTTGCCCTGGTTGAATAAGTTGTCCAACTTGAATCTTCTTTCTGCCTGTAACACCATCGCAAGGGGCAACAATCACAGTATATGAAAGATTAAGTTTAGCAAGCTCAAGAGCCGCCTCTGCCAATTTTATACCCGCCTCGGTTTGAGCCAATCTATCACCCTGTTCTGCCTTTACAAGAACTGTTGAGTGGCGTTGGCTCTTTAAAGCCTCATAACGCTGTTTAAGAGCATCGTAATTGGTCTCCATTGCATCAAACTGTTGCTTGGTTACAGCATCGCTCTCATACAAATTTTTATATCTGATATACTCTCGCTCGGCATTCTCCATACGTACCTTTGCTTCAGCAACAGCAGCATCACTTGCCTCAATATTGCTTGTAGTTGTATTTATCGCAGTAGCCATAGCCGATTTACCCGATAGAGCATTGTAATAATCTGCCTCAGCTTGAGCCAAACGAAAACGGAATTCAGAATCCTCTATTATTGCAAGAGTATCGCCCTTTTTAAAACTTTGATACTCCTCAAAACGAATCTCCTTCACAAAACCTTGTATCCTTGAATTAACAGGAACTATATGTTGTTTAACCTGTGCATTATCAGTAAACTCAACACTACCCAAATGCACAAACCTACTTACTACCCAACTCAAACCCAAAACTAAGATAATAAGTACAACAATATTAAAAATCAGTTTTTTTCTCTTCTTATTCATATCTTATCCTTATATAATTTTCCGTTGTTTTTATAAAGTTATTACAGCGTACCGGCTGTTTTTCCCAACTTATAGTATTTAAAAAGTATATTTATTTTTGCATTAGATACATCTAATTCTGCATCTAACTTTTGATTACTTGCATCTAACATCTCGGTTATAAGCACCAAGCCATTTGAGTAGCGTTCATTAATCACTCTGTAATTTTCAGTAGCAAGTTCAAGCGATTTCACCTGTGTCGCATAAATTGTAAAAGCCTCTTCAAACTCAATATATGCCTCTTTAATGGCACTCTCAAGGTTATCTTTTGCAATCTCCTCCTCCCAACGGGCACGAGTTGTTGCCACACGTGCAACGTTACGCTTCTTGTTTGATTTGTATGCAGACGAGAGATTATATTTCAAACCTATTCCCACATACCAGTAATTTAAATTTTTATCAATAGGAGGAACCTCAATAGTTATGGGTCCATCAAGTTTATCAGCAGCAAAAAGGGCAAGCGAAGGAATCATCTCGCTACGCACAATCTTCTCGTTTTTCTCTGAAAGTTCAACACCACTTTTTGCCATTTTAAGTATAGGCGACGAATTATCGGCACACTCCTGCCAATACTCCTCACCATCAACTTTGGGCATAAGCTCCAATATGGCAGAGTCGGTAACAATAATTGAACCATCGGGTAAATCAACAAGAGTTATCAACTTATCATTTATAATAGCCACTCGGTTCAAAGTTTGAGTAAGAGCAAGTTCAAGCGATTTGAGCATTAACTCATAACGAGTTATATCGTTTTTAAGAGCCAAACCCTCTTTTTGACGAGCAGTTATATCTTCTAACACCTGTTTTGTCTGTTCAATGTTTTTACGATATACTATAACCTCATTATTCAATCTTGCTAACTCCAAATAAAAACCTGCAGCCAAAAAACGGACGTCCTGACGGTTACGCTCAGCATCTTGTAATGCTATATCGTGGCGTAATTTTGATGCAGCCACTCCGCTCTGTATTGCTCCACCGGCATAAATCACCTGCGATGCCTCAATAGCAAAATTATTTCCGAAGTGAGGCATATACTCATTTTGTCCATTTTTGAAGTTTCTATCTGCCAACCACACATTGCCAAGATAACTTGCCGATAACGATATACCTATATCGGGCATACGCGCACTCTTTGCCACCTTTATCTCCTCTTCTGTCTGTTTGGCTACAGCCTCATAAGCCTTGATGCTTTTGCTTCGCGAATCGGCAAGTTCAAAAAGTCTCTCCATCGAAATAGATATTGAGTCTCCTGCTTCAAGCCTAAAAACAATCGTTAGAAGAATAATAAAAGCAGACAATAAACCTTTTCTCATAATTGTTATATTAGTTATTGATAATCAGATAATAACAAAGCTTTAAATACTATTTTAAAAATCTTTGCAAAGTTCGTAAAAAAGAGGCGAGAAGAGGTTTTCCAAAAAGAGACAAAATTGGTTTAATTTGAATATAAAAATAAATAAACTACCTTTGTACAAAGAAAAATGAGTTAAGCAAAATAAGTTTAAAAGGTATATGAAACAACATATTCATATAAAAAACATAACAGATATAGCCACAAATAACCCAATAAGGCTCTATCATAACAATATGATAGGTATTGCAGAAGTTGATAGCAATAAAAATATTCTACATTTGCAACCTGCCGCATACATTAATGCAAATACCACACTATTTGTAACAAAAGGCTCTATTATAGTAAATATAAATTATAAAAAATATGAGGTAAAAGCCGGCAATGCACTACTTCTCTCGCCTGCACACTTGGTAGCGGCAGAATCATTCAGTAACGATTTTAAAGCATCAATACTATTTGTAGGACGCGATTATATGGACGAGATGGACCCCATTGATATAATAAGTGTCCGCACCCGATATGGAGTAAAACTATACTCCCAACCCGTTATAAAACTATCAGATGAGGAGAACTCATTAATGGCAGAACGACTATCTCAGCTTAAAGATATAGTTGATAACATAGAACACTACTACTATAAAGAGATGGTCTTAAGTTCGCTAATTATATTGTTTCTTGATTTGAGTAATATAATAGAGAAAAATTCAGAAAGCGTAAGTGAGGCCCTTCCTCGCCGGGAATATGTAACAAGCATGTTTATGCAACTACTGATAAAAAATTATCGCACCCAACACTCAGTTACATTCTATTCATCGGCACTAAATATAACACCACACTATCTGACACTTGTTGTAAAGCAGGTTACAGGGCAGAGTGTATGTGATTTTATAAACGAGATGTTATTCAGTAGGGCAAGAGCATTGTTGGAGCAAAACAAAATGTCGGTACAGGAGATAGCCACATACTTGCATTTCTCAGACCAATCGGCTTTCGGAAAATTCTTTAAACGCCTCTCAGGAGTATCACCAAAAGAGTTTAGGAAAAGATAAGCCTCTTTTCAAAAAGAATTACTACCTTAGCAAAAATAATTACACCACTCAAATTGAATTAATAATGGTACTCAACTATATATGGATAGGCTTCTTCTTCATAGCCTTTATAGTAGCATTGATTGAGAGTATTTTCTTGGGCAATGCAAATGTTTGGTCAGAGATTATGAATGCATCGTTCTCGTCAGCACGTACAGCATTTGAAATATCGTTAGGACTTACCGGAGTACTTGCCCTATGGTTGGGAATAATGAAGATAGGAGAGAAGGGTGGAGTTATAGCAATATTCGCACGCTGGGTATCTCCATTCTTTTCAAGATTATTTCCCTCACTACCCAAAGATAGCCCAATATTCGGCTCAATATTCATGAACTTCTCGGCAAATATGTTGGGACTCGATAACGCAGCCACTCCGCTCGGACTAAAGGCAATGAAGGAGATGCAGGAGGTTAATACCGAAAAAGATAAAGCCTCCGATGCTATGATTATGTTTCTGGTGCTTAATACAACAGGTTTAACACTTATACCCATAAGCGTAATGGTATATCGCGCACAAATGGGAGCAGCAAACCCTTCAGACATATTTCTGCCAATACTTATAGCAACCTACATATCAACACTTGTAGGACTTATTATTACCTGTATAAAACAACGTATTAATATCTTTGATAAGGTAATTATCTCAACCATTGCAATAGTAACTCTGATTATCGGTGGAATATTGGTATTCTTTATGAACCTTCCCCAAGAGGAAGTGTCGCTCTACTCAACTGTTGGAGCAAACTCTCTTCTGTTTTTAATAATAATTGGATTTTTAGCTGCAGGAGTGCGTAAAAAAATAAATGTTTACGAAGCCTTTATTGACGGAGCAAAAGATGGCTTTAAAACTGCCGTAACAATTATACCCTATTTAGTGGCAATGTTGGTAGCAATAGGAATGTTCAGAGCATCAGGAGCAATGGATCTATTTACCGATGGCATAACATATTTAATAGCGGCATGCGGAATTGACACCGACTTTGTTGGAGCAATACCCACAGCACTTATGAAGCCCCTCAGCGGTAGCGGAGCAAGAGGAATGATGGTTGACGCCATGACAACATACGGAGCCGATTCGTTTGTAGCTCGCGTAGCCTCAACCATACAAGGCTCAACCGACACAACTCTATATATAATAGCCGTATATTTTGGAGCAGTAGGTATTAAAAAAACACGCTACGCCGCAGGCGTTGGTCTGCTTGCCGACTTTGCAGGTATAATAGCCGCAATATTTACAGCCTACGTATTTTTCCATTAAAGCGACTACCTTACCGCAAGTATGTCAATACAACTTTTTCAGCTTACAAAGATTTATTAAGAAGTAGGGAAGCAGTATAACAACTATCTTCCACTACTCTCAATTAACGAACGCAATTTATTATTGAATCCCTCGTTAGCCATAAGTTGCTCAATTGTCAAGTGCATACGATAACGCCAATGATGACGGGCAACAGCAGGGATATTTATGCGTTCTGCCTCAACATCAGAAAAACGGATATTTTCGTCAATTGACAACCAATCTTGGAACGATAAAATAGCCAATAGCGATGGGCTATATAGATGACGCGATACAACCTCCTCGCATATCTCGCCACTCGCAATCTGAGGAGTAGCACCACCATGATTTAACATTGTGCGGTAGTAGTGGTCAGTAACTTCGGGATTCTCCTCCCACCAACCTCTAAGGGTTGACATATCGTGTGTCGAGATTGAACATACCGAACGTAAAGGATAACAATATGTATTACCAAACTCCTGATAAGGAGCCTTTGGCATACGCTCAATCTCAAGGCTTAAAATCTGCAACTGCTCCATTACCCAAGGCACACACTCAGGAACCATACCCAAATCCTCGCCACAAGCCAGCATAGGAGTACATTGTGTAAGCATAGGTAATTTTTTCATTGCCTGCTCATACCAATATGAACTATGGCGGTGATAGTAGTAATAGTCATATAGTGCATTAAAAGCAGACTGCTCGGCAGATGTTAGTTGCTTGAAGATATAGTCATTTTGCGCACATATACGTGGGTGATAAAGATTTGTATCGTTACGATCAGGTACAAAAAGCACATTGCTTATAAGCGAATATACACCCTCTTTAATATCATCATTACAACCATTATGCCAGCACCAACTCTCAACCTTGCGTTGAGTATCAAACTCGGGGCGTAACTCCCAACGACCATTGGCAAGAGGCATTAAGAAAGTATCCTTGACATAATCAACCTTAGCGCCAAAAATATCATTCAAAATATCATCGTTAATAAAAGGAGTTGTCATAAATTGAGGGCGGAACTCAAGCCCAAAACCTGCAATCTCATCAGTAGTCATACCCTTTGCAGGCACAAACTGACCTAACAGTCCATGAACCGAGTGGGTTGGAATTTCCCATATACGGAAAAAACCTAAGATATGGTCAATTCGGTAAGCCGTAAAATATTCACTCATCTTACCAAACCTCTTACGCCACCACGCATAGTTATCCTCAGCCATAACCTCCCAATTATAGGTAGGGAAGCCCCAATTTTGACCATTTGCTGAGAATGCATCAGGTGGAGCACCCGCTTGACCATTCATATTAAAATAGTGAGGCTCAATCCACGCCTCAACACTGCAACGGCTTATACCAATGGGAATATCACCTTTAAGAATAACATTCTTACTACGAGCAAACTTGCTTACAGCCAATAGCTGTATATGCAGGTTATATTGAATATAGTAATATAGCGATACCTCAGAATATGCCTCACTATCGGGCGAACAGAGTTTTTCAATAGCCTCTTTATTATAAATAGCATACTCTCCCCAAAAGTTAAAATCGGGAGTACCATTCTTATCTCTCAAATATGAAAAAGCGGCATAAGGCAATAGCCAATGGCTATTCTCATTAAAGAACTGTTTAAAATCTTTTGAAGCCAAAACTCTCTTACCATTCTGTTTAAACAGGGCCTTAACATATGCCATTTTAGTATTGTTCACACCCTCGTAATCAACAAAAGGCGAAGCATTCAATCTGCGACGTTGAGTTTCAAAATCGGCAGCAAGAGTTTTGTTTCGTAACGTACCCAACTGACGAATATCAATATACATCGGGTGAAATGCATAGATAGATATACTGTTATATGGGTAAGAATCGGTCCATGTGTTACTTATGGTAGTATCATTTATAGGCAAAATTTGAACACCCCTTTGGTTGGTATGAGCAGCCCAAGCAACAAAATCTTTAAGGTCGCCAAAATCTCCCACACCAAAACTGCCCTCACCTCTTAGCGAAAATACAGGAATAGCAGTACCTGCAATTTTCTTATTCAAACTCTCAAAGAAGGGTTCCATCTCGGGGAGATAAAAAATCTCATCGTCACTTAAATCGGTAACATAAAACGAACGGTTTTCGCCACATTCCCACTCAACAATAACACCATGTTCATCAATAATAACAAACTTAAACTCGTAACGGGCAGCATACTCGGCACAAACAGAAGCCTCCCAAACAAAGGGGGCAATCTCTTTCATAACCACAGGAGCTTTCCACTCACCAAGAATAGATTCACGCCCACACAATGCCACACGCTTACCATTACCAACATGAGGAACCAATGCCCTGAAAACGGTATTGGATTCACCAATCACACCACCTTTAAGCGGAGTAAAGCTCTTATCGCCACTAAACGCCGAACTGAACAGATAGGCAAACTCCGGGAGGTCGCGCCAAGTATCACAAACATATAGTTTTGCATCACTATTTTTGCCCAACCACAACGAGTGAGGCATAATACCACTCTCAATACGAGTGCATACGCCATTCTCAAAAACTGCATACGAATACTCTAATTTTGTATCAGCATTAAAGCCATTGAACTCAAACGAGCCACTCCAAGTAGCATCGTTATAACTATTCAAAAATATAGGTGCAATATCATAATCTTTAACAACAACACCTATAACCTCATCGCCTTTAGTGCGATACTCAATCTTAAAATCTATTATCATTGGTAACTATATATCGTAAATAGAGATAAATCGTAAATATTTATCACAAACTATTTCAAAGATATTACTAATTTTTCATCTATGCTCAATTTGTCTTAAAAAAACTCCATTTTTAGTAAATTAATTAAATAAAATAGATAAATTTGTATAGTTTTAATTTAGGCTATTATGTACACCCCTTCATTTACCATATCATCAAAGGCTGTTAATATCATAGCAGAAATATCGGCATTAATTGAGCGATATGATATTAGCATTGAGCAGAACGAAAATTTGATGTTGCGTAAAGCCAATAGAATAAAAACAATTCATAGTTCATTGGCTATTGAGGGAAATAATCTATCGGAGAGTGAGGTTATTGATATTGTAAACGGGAAAGAGGTAGTTGCTCCACTAAAAGAGATTCAGGAGGTAAAAAATGCAATAAATACATATAACCTTTACGAAACATTCAACCCATTCTCAATTGACGATTTATTAAAAGCTCATCGTTTAATGATGCAATCTCTCTCACCTGATGCTGGCAGTTTTAGAAAAGGAGGAGTAGGTGTATTTGAGGGCGAAAATTTAATACACATGGCACCACCAGCCGATAGGGTGCCTTATCTGATTAAAGAGCTATTTGAGTGGTTAAAAAACTCTGACGACCATATCCTTATAAAAAGTTCTGTTTTTCACTATGAATTTGAGTTTGTACACCCATTCAGCGACGGAAACGGAAGAATAGGAAGATTGTGGCAATCTCTTATTTTAGGTAAATTGCACCAGCTTTTTGAATATTTGCCAATTGAAAATATGATATACCAAAATCAACAAACATATTACGATGCAATAGCAAAAAGTTCAGCCATAAATGATAGTGGTGTATTTATCGACTTTATGTTGCAAGAGATTTTGAATAGCCTTAAAAAGAGATATAATTCAAAACATGAAACAACAGATATTGAGAAAAAAATATTAGATATAATCACCTCTGATATACAAATAACAGCAAAGAAAATATCAGAACTCTTTTCAATATCACAAAGGCAAGTTGAAAGGGTTATATCAGAATTAAAAAACAGAGGTATAATTGAGAGAGTAGGAGCAAGAAAAAACGGATATTGGAGAATTAAAAAGTAGATACCAAAGTTTCTGATGTCGGAATAAATGTCGGAATAAATGTCGGAATAAATTTAAAATAAAAGATATATGAAAAAATTACTATTACCATTTGCACTATTGGGATTGTTTGCTTGTAATACAAAACAGGCTGAGGAGATAACTTACGATACTCCATACCCTCTAACAAGCTATGAGGAGTTAGAAGACACTAAACCCGTTGATGAAGAGGCATGGGATAACCTATCTGAGAGTTTCAATCTCACTTGGGCAGATAAGGATATACACTACTCATATAAAAACGTACCATCTGTAGCCACATGCACCGATACCACAATTAAGGTATGGCGAGGCGAGAGAGTGAGTGCATTGGCACTTATCTACACAACAGAAGAGATAAAAGATGCAGAGTTGAAAATATCTAAAATAGACGGTGTTAAAGGTAGTACCGAAGCAAACTTTGTAACATACGTTATGACCGATGGTTTTAATGCCGATGGAAATGGAACATGCGGACCACGCCCTGATCACTCAATTTACGACAGTTCAATGGTTGCCGATGTAATAGACAACCAAAAAATAAGAGATTTAAAACCTCGCCGTGTACGCCCCGTTTGGTGCACATTTGAAGTACCATTGGATATTGAGCCCGGCAATTACGATGTAATCCTCAAAGTAAAAGAGGGGTGGAAAACATTAGGTAAACTAAATGCCGAGATTAATGTGTTAGATAAAACACTACCTGCCCCCAAAGATTACGTATTCCATTTAGATTTGTGGCAACAACCCTATTCGGTTTCGCGTTATTACAATGTTGAGAAGTGGAGCAACGAGCACTTTGAAGCAATGCGTCCCATGATGAAAGCACTTGCACGAGCAGGACAAAAGGTAATATCAACCGAGATAATATACGAACCTTGGGGCGACCAATCGCACGACAAATTTGACCCTATGATTGAGACTACTCTTAAAACAGATGGCACATGGGCATACGACTATACCATCTTTGACCGCTGGGTTGAATTTATGATGGAGTGTGGCATTGACAAAGAGATAAAATGCTTCTCAATGGTACCATGGGATATGAATTTCCGCTATCTTGACGAAGCAACAGGCGAATATAAATTCCTTCATGCAAAAACATCAGATGCCGAATATCGCGAGTTTTGGACACCACTACTACAATCACTTGCGCAACACCTAAAAGAGAAGGGGTGGTACGAAAAAACATCAATATGTATGGACGAACGTGAGTTGAGTGCCATGCTTGATGCATACAATCTACTGCAAGAGGTAGTACCCGGAATGAAGATGTCGCTTGCCGGAAACTACCATGCCGAGTTAGTTGATTTACTCTACGACTTTACCGTACAATATGAGCAATACTTCACAAAAGAGGAGTTACAACGTCGCAAAGCCAACGGACAAGTAACATTGTACTACACAAGCTGTGCAACAACCTATCCCAACTCATATACATTCTCGGCACCGGCTGAGGCAACATGTATGCCACTACACGCCATACAAGCCGGATTTGACGGATTTTTACGTTGGGCATACAACAACTGGGGCGAAGACCCGCTACGCGACACTCGCTACCGTCTATGGGGTGCAGGCGACTCATTCTTGATATATCCCGGCTTCCGTAGCTCAGTACGTTTTGAACGCTTTGTTGAAGGAGTACAAGATGCCGAAAAGATAAGAATTCTTCGCGAAGAGTATAAAACAAACGGAAACAGTGAGGCATTAGCTGAATTGGAAGAGAAGATAAACACCTTTGCCGAAGGAGAGATGAATGCCCAAAATGCAGGTTGCAAAGTAAAAGCACTTGAAGCAATATTAAACAAATAAAGCTCACTACAATGAACAGAATATGTAGCCTATTTGGTATAGAATACCCCATAATAGCAGGAGGAATGATATGGTGTAGCGGTTGGCGATTGGCAGCAGCCGTAAGCAATGCAGGAGGATTGGGATTGATAGGCGCAGGCTCAATGCACCCCGAAACACTAAGGGAACATATACAAAAGTGTAAAACAGCAACCAGCAAACCATTTGGAGTAAATATACCACTTATGTATCCCCAAATAGAGGAGATAATGCAGATAGTAGTGGAGGAGGGTGTAAAGGTTGTGTTCACATCGGCAGGAAGCCCTAAAAAGTGGACAGACTATCTACACCAAAACGGAGCAGTAGTAGCACACGTAGTATCATCATCGCTCTTTGCAAAGAAGTGCGAAGATGCAGGAGTTGATGCTGTAGTTGCCGAGGGATTTGAAGCTGGCGGACACAACGGACGCGAAGAGACCACAACACTATGCCTTATCCCCTCGGTACGCAAAGCAACAACCCTTCCGCTAATAGCAGCAGGAGGTATAGCCACAGGTTCAGGAATGGCTGCAACATTTGCTCTTGGTGCAGAGGGAGTACAAATAGGAACACGCTTTGCCATGGTTGAAGAGAGTTCGGCAAGCGACGAATTTAAAAACCTATGCCGAGGCTTAAACGAGGGAGATACCAAACTTATGCTAAAGCAACTCGCACCAACACGCCTAATAAAAAATAACTTCTATAAGCAGGTTGAAGAGGCAGAGTTACGCGGAGCATCAGCCGAAGAGTTAAAAGAGCTGTTAGGTAAAGGACGAGCAAAAAAAGGAATATTTGAAGGCGACCTTGAAGAGGGCGAATTGGAGATAGGACAAGCAGCAGCTCTAATATCAAAACCCGAAACTGCCCAACAAGCTATTGACGATATAATAACCGAATTTAATAAAACAATAGAGAGCTTATCATTAATAAAATTTTAATATAGAGTTATCTATGTTTTATACCCGGTATTGTAAAGAATCTGATAAAACAATCTTCATCAATACCTGATTTTGTTTTTGCAGGTATTTTTAAATCTCTGTTAAGAGCCTTTGCAAGAGAATATAACTCTTCTTCAATATCAATATCGTATGCATCTTTGTTTAAATAGAAGAAATTTAAATATACATCTCCCGAATAAGGACGTATTTCAAAATTTATAAACCTGATAATTGGCTCTCCATTTTTATTGAA
>JAGBHI010000065.1 GCA_017935575.1 Bacteroidales bacterium
ATTTTTCTGCATGAGTAAATATTGTTCATATAGGCATAGAGAATAACCTTTAACATCATCTTGGGGTGATAAGGACTGCGACCACTCTCTTTATATAGCTTATGAAAAGATTCTATATTTAGGTTATCTACAATTGCATTGACAACTCGAACAGGGTCGTTATCTGAAATATTTTCATCAATTCTTTGTGGAAATAATACCAATTGATTGGATATGTAAGGACGAAAATGTAACTTTGTCATAAGGCGAAATATTATACCTAAAGTTACAAATATTTTAGGTAATAACAAAGTCCCGGCTTGTGAAAGTCGGGACTTTGTGCTAAAAAAAAAGACTGTGCCCAAAAAATTACATTTTGACACAGCCCCCGTAATATAATGAGATTTAATCTCTTATTTGTTCAATACTTGAGCTACGTCAACTGCACATGCTACTGTACATCCTACCATTGGGTTGTTTCCAATTCCTATTACACTGTTTATTCACAGAACTTACATCGTGGGTATGGAGAAATTCCATTTAACTGAAAAATAAGCAAACGACAAATGTGTTTTTTATATATAATTTATATTTTCAATTCACTTATTTTTCAGTTGCGATACAACAATACTCAGAGAAAGTATTTAACCATTATTTCGCTCAGCCACAAATCTCTTCAACAAGAATGCAAGGAAGTAGGGGAATGTATAGAACCTGCCATTAAATCCAATATTCTTATATCCCAACTTGATGCCGTATTTCACATCTGGATATTTATCACCACTTAGTAGTTTGTTCATTGATGCTGTTGCTCCATCATTTGCTTTTACTTCTATAGGAACAAGGGAGTCTGCATCACGTACAAAGAAGTCCATTTCAAGAGGAGGTCTGTCACTACTGTAGTAATAGAGATTATAACCTTGCTTTACAAACATATCTCCTACTATATTTTCATAAATTGCACCTTTATATGTACCCAAATTTTTATTAGCTCTTAAATCTTCTTGAGCTTCTTCATCAAGTGATGCAATCAAAAGTCCGGTATCTTTATAGTAAATCTTATACAATTTAGGATCATAGTTTCCCTTGAGTGGAAGTTCTGGCTGATTCATACAATAGCATATGTTAATTACTCCTGCATCTGCCAGCCATTCAACACAACCAACATAATCTCTGTTACGAGCATTTTTCCCAATCTTTGTAATTTGGAAACGTTTGTTTTCTTTAGCCAAAAATGTTGATATGTGATTGTAGACTGCTTTAACTTTTGCTTTATCAAGCCCCTCCACATATTTTGTAATGTCCTCTTCGTAGTCTTTTAGCAACTGCTTTTGGATAGCTAATGTTCCACTAAAGTTTTTGTTCTTAATATATGTATTTACAACCTCGGGCATACCTCCTATAGTAACATAGTCTCGGAATAATCCCATAAGGACATCCATCTGCAACAATGCTAAAGGCTTTACATCAAGCATATGTTTATAAAGGTCTTCTATAAACTCCTCATTGTATCCTTTTGCCCAAAGAAACTCCTCGAAATCCATAGAGTGCATTTCGTAATCTTCTTTATATCCAACACTATTTGATTCTATTTCTTTGTAGTTAATACCCATCAATGAACCAGAACAGATAACATCAAATCGTCCATCAAGTTTAAAGAACTTCAATGATGTAGCACAGTTTGGGCATGCTTGCAGTTCATCAAAAAAGAAGATAGTTTCTTTTGGTAAAAACTTGAATTCGGGATTAAGCAAAGATATATTCTTTAGAATTGTATCTACTTCAAATCCGTCATTAAAAATCTCTCTGTATTTTTTTTGTTCAACAAAGTTTATTTGGATAACACTTCTATAGTTTTGTTTCGCAAACCACTCAATAGAACGTGTCTTACCAATCTGTCGAGCACCTTTTATGACAAGAGGTTTTCTATCCGGATTATTTTTCCAAGCTAACAAATATGCATCTATTTTCCTTCTAAGCAAACTATCCATATCTAAAATATTAATTATCAATCGCAAATATAATTATTTTCACATAATCTGCTATAAAAAAAAGAGTAAATTTCACATAATCCGCCATGTTTTTACATCATTTTTCACATTTCCCCAGATTGGATTGGAGTCTAAATATAAAACCTCATCCTTTTTTTATAGCTTAAAACCTCTCAAAAGGGGGTCGCTATTTTTTGGCAAAAAAAGAGAGCCATTCAAAAGAACGGCTCTCCATAAATCTATTGAGTTTCAATAAATTATTTATTCAATACTTGAGCTACGTCAACAGCACATGCTACAGTACATCCTACCATTGGGTTGTTTCCTATTCCAAGGAATCCCATCATCTCAACGTGTGCTGGTACTGATGATGATCCTGCAAATTGTGCGTCAGAGTGCATACGTCCCATTGTGTCAGTCATACCATATGAAGCTGGTCCTGCTGCCATGTTATCTGGGTGAAGTGTACGTCCTGTACCACCACCTGATGCTACTGAGAAATAAGGTTTACCTGCAAGTACACGCTCTTTTTTGTATGTTCCTGCTACCGGGTGTTGGAAACGAGTTGGATTTGTTGAGTTACCTGTGATTGATACATCAACTCCTTCTTTCCACATGATAGCAACACCTTCGCGAACATCGTCTGCTCCGTAACATTTTACTTTTGCACGAGGTCCGTCAGAGTATGCAATCTCTTGAACAACTTTCAACTCACCTGTGTAGTAGTCAAATTGAGTTTGAACATATGTAAATCCGTTGATACGTGAGATGATTTGAGCTGCATCTTTACCAAGTCCGTTAAGGATACAACGCAAAGGTTCTTTGCGTACTTTGTCTGCTTTTGCTGCAATTTTGATTGCTCCCTCTGCTGCTGCAAATGACTCGTGTCCTGCAAGGAATGCGAAACATTTTGTCTCCTCACGCAATAACATTGCTGCAAGGTTTCCGTGTCCGATACCTACTTTACGATCGTCTGCTACTGATCCGGGGATACAGAATGCTTGAAGACCAATACCAATAGCCTCAGCAGCGTCAGCTGCAGTCTTGCAACCTTTTTTAAGAGCAATAGCAGTACCTACAACGTAAGCCCATTTTGCATTCTCAAAACAGATTGGTTGAGTCTCTTCACAAGTCATATAGGGGTCAAGACCATATTGTTCGCAAATTGCATTTGCTTCTTCAATGTCTTTGATGCCGTTTTCGTTCAATGCTGCAAGAATTTGTTTGATACGGCGATCTTGGCTTTCAAATTTTACTTCTCTAATCATAGTCTGTGTCCTCCTATATTATTCGTTACGTGGATCAATAAATTTAACTGCACCTGCCTCCTCGGTAAAGCGTCCGTATGTTCCGGTAACTTTTTTAAGAGCCTCGTTAGCATCTGTTCCTTTTTTAATTTCGTCCATGAATTTACCAAGGTGGATAAACTCATAACCGCAAATCTCATCGTTTTTATCCAAAGCAATACGGTTGATGTAACCCTCTGCCATTTCAAGGTAGCGAGAACCTTTAGCAAGTGTTCCGTAAAGAGTACCAACTTGGCTACGAAGACCTTTACCTAAATCCTCAAGACCTGCACCAATCATCAAACCTCCTTCAGAGAAAGCTGATTGAGTACGTCCGTAAACTATTTGAAGGAATAACTCGCGCATTGCTGTGTTAATAGCGTCACAAACAAGGTCAGTGTTAAGAGCCTCTAAGATAGTTTTTCCGGGAAGAATTTCAGAAGCCATAGCTGCTGAGTGAGTCATACCAGAGCAACCAATAGTTTCAACTAAAGCCTCTTGGATAACACCCTCTTTTACGTTAAGAGTCAATTTACAAGCACCTTGTTGAGGAGCGCACCATCCAATACCGTGAGTAAGTCCTGAAATATCAGAAACCTCTTTAGCTTTAACCCATTTTCCCTCTTCAGGAATGGGAGCGGCACCATGATTGGGGCCTTTTTTAACAACACACATGTGTTCTACTTCGTGAGAATAAATCATAATTCTTACTTTTAGTGTTTATAATTAAGCTTAATTAAAAATTGCCATTAATATTATGTAAACTTATGTTCGCGAACAAAGTTCGCCATACAATGTACAAAAATAGTGAATATTCTATTTTTTGCCAAATTTTTGCAGTTTTTATTTTTTTGTTTTTTTTATGTGAAGTTAGGCGGTAAAATGTTGTAGTTATAATATTACTATGGTTACTAACAACTGATAGCTAAAAACTGACAACTGACAGTTACGGTCTCTCCGCCCAATCATAATCTGTTTTAGAAACAGTAGGCAATGCACTATAAGCCACGTTGCTTACATTTTCATCTGAGCCTCCTGTGCCCTCATACTTATATGTTTCAGAATATGAGTCAGTACCAAGCAGAAAGGCGCGGTATCCACAAATGCCCGGAAATCCTCCGTCGGTTGTAGTATCCATTAAATACCATACATTATCTACTGCGGTTAAGTTCCATGCGTGATTACCCCAATTCCCCGATGTAGAAGATGTCATCATTGAGCCCGTTACATATATACATTTCAAACCAACTCGTTGGCAAAGCATAAGGTAAGCCCTTGAGAAACCTTCACAAACAGCTTTTTTAGTAATAAAAGAGCCTGTAATATTTCCACAGTTTGCATTACTTACTCCTCCGTAATCTGCCCAATCTATAAATCCATCGTGAATAATCTTTGCCTTTTCAAACTCACTTGTTGTGGGGGTTACAGGTGCTGTTATTGAGTTACAAGCATCGTATATCTGAGCCATTTCAGTAGCATATTTCTCTGGAGTATATGAGATTATTACTCGTAAGTAATATTGATAATTGCTATAGTCGTAACGATATATATAGTTAACCAAAACGTAAGCCTCAGGCACATCTCTGATAATAAGGTTTGTAAGTTTCATTACTTTGTTCTGATCTACCGTCATTCCTTGCGAAGCGAAATCAAGATAAACTCTATGGTTTATATCAGAGTATGTTGTTGCATTACTCTCAAATGCTAATATTTGCTTTAATATGTAGTTGTATATTGCTTTGTCGCTATCACTCAATTCAGAGTAACCATGTCGGTAAACCGACTCGCCATTTGCAACAACCGTAATTGCGCATTGGGCTTGCTTATCTCCTGCAGTTGCTGTAATAGTAACTGAACCTGCTTTAAGAGCCGAAACTTTACCATTGCTATCAACTGAAGCAATTGATGAGTTAGACGAGCTCCACTCAATAATTGGCATCGTTGCCCCCTCAGCATCAACCGTTGCCTGTAAAGTATAATTATCATCTTGCAAAAGGCCTATTGCCACTCTATTAAGCGAGATAGAATTAACTTTAATAACAGGTTTCTTTACAAACTTAATACTGTCAATTTCGGTTATTGCAAAAGATAAAACAGAACCATTATTTTGGTACACTAAAAGCGAATCCTGAGCCATAGCAGAAAGTACCAATAATAAGGCAGAGAACAAAACAAATATTTTTTTCATCACCCTCAATCTTTTATAACTATTATCTATTTTGAATTTAGGCTGGAAAGTTACTAAATATTAGTGTGTCAACAAAACTTTTAGACTGTTTTTGATTTCTAAAAAACAAAAACCAAAAACTAACAACTAAATTAGTTTTGCAATATGAAAAAAAATAACGAAATTTGTAACGATTTGCTGAAATGTGCACATTATGGAGCATAATCAGCATAGATAACCGAAAAATTATTTGATTAATTAACTAATAAACAATCATCAATTATGAAAAAAAGCGCTTTGCAAGAGGCTCGTGCAGCTTACCAGCCTAAATTACCAAAAGCATTAAAAGGCTCTCTTACTCTAAAAGAGGGTGCAGCAACACAATCAGTTGCAGACCAAGAGGCTATTAAAGAACTATTCCCAAACACTTACGGAATGCCTGTTCTTACTTTTGAACCATCAACAGAAACAAAAGAGTATCCCGCAATAAACATCGGTGTTATTCTTTCAGGAGGTCAAGCTCCCGGTGGACACAACGTAATAGCTGGTTTGTTTGACGGTATCAAGGCTATGAACAAAGATTCTAAACTTTATGGATTTTTGTTAGGTCCTGCAGGTCTTATAGAGCATAAATATATTGAACTAACATCTGATATTATTGACGATTACCGTAACACAGGAGGTTTTGATATTATCGGTTCAGGTCGTACAAAACTTGAGACAACTGAGCAATTTGACAAAGGTCTTGAGATTATCAAAGAACTTAACATCAAAGCAGTAGTTATCATTGGTGGAGACGACTCTAACACTAACGCTTGTGTACTTGCTGAGTACTACAAACAAAAAAATACAGGTGTTCAAGTAATAGGTTGTCCTAAAACTATTGACGGAGACCTTAAAAACGAGATGATTGAAACTTCATTCGGTTTTGATACAGCTTGCAAAGTATATTCTGAGGTTATCGGTAACATACAACGCGACTGTAACTCAGCTAAAAAATATTGGCACTTCATTAAATTGATGGGTCGTTCAGCATCACACATCGCTCTTGAGTGTGCATTACAAACACAACCTAACATCTGTATCATCTCTGAGGAGGTTGAGGCAAAACAAATGACTCTTGGTGATGTAGTTGATTACATTGCCGGTATTGTAGCTACTCGTGCTGCAGAGGGTAACAACTTTGGTACAGTTCTTATCCCCGAAGGATTAATTGAGTTTATCCCTGCAATGAAAAAACTTATTGCTGAACTTAACGACTTCCTTGCTGCTAATGGCGAAGAGTTTGCAAAAGTTCCACAATCAGAGCAAATCAAATTTATTGCTGATAGAATCTCTGCAGAGAACTCTGCTATCTATACAAGTCTTCCCGAAGGTGTTGCACGTCAACTTTCATTAGACCGCGACCCACACGGAAACGTTCAAGTATCACTAATTGAAACCGAGAAACTTCTTAGCGAAATGGTATCTCGTCGTTTGGCAGAGTGGAAAAAAGAGGGCAAATTTGTTGGTAAATTCTCAGCTCAACACCACTTCTTCGGATACGAAGGACGTTGTGCAGCTCCCTCTAACTTTGATGCTGACTACTGTTACTCACTTGGTTACAATGCTTCAATGCTTATTGGACAAGGTAAAACAGGATATATGTCATCAGTTCGTAACACAACTAAACCGGCAGACGAGTGGATTGCAGGTGGTATCCCTGTAACTATGATGATGAACATGGAGCGTCGTCACGGAGAGATGAAACCAGTTATCCAAAAAGCATTGGTTAAATTGGACGGAGCACCATTTAAATACTTTGCTTCAAAACGTGAGGAGTGGGCTAAAAATACTTGCTATGTATATCCAGGTCCTATTCAATACTTTGGTCCTTCATCAGTTTGCGACCAACCTACTCAAACATTGAAATTGGAACAAGAGTAAAAAGTTGTTAGTCTGACAATTTTAAATAAACGATAAAAGCGAGGCACGATGCCTCGCTTTTTGCTTATAATATTATAAAAAAAGAGCTCCGAAAAGAAGCTCTTTTTCTCTTTATACTATCTTCTTAAATTCTGAAATCTTCAACATCTTTAAGGTTACGAGTAATCTCTTCATCGGTAACCTCTCCGTTAACAAGGTCGCCTGCGATATATCTGTCGTAAGCAGCCATATCAATAAGACCGTGTCCCGAAAGGTTAAACAATATAACCTCTTTGCGACCCTCCTCTTTTGCTTTAAGGGCTTTGCGAATAGCGACAGCAATAGCGTGCGATGATTCGGGAGCAGGAATTATACCCTCACTCTTAGCAAACAGAGTAGCAGCATCAAACGCCTCTAATTGGTTAACATCTTCGGCTCTCATATAACCATCTTTTTGAAGTTGGCTCACAATTGAACCTGCTCCATGGTAACGCAAACCGCCTGCGTGGATATTTGACGGCATAAAGTTATGACCAAGAGTGTACATAGGAATTAGTGGAGTATATCCTGCCTCATCACCAAAGTCGTATTGGAAACGACCTTTTGATAGTTTGGGACAAGATGCAGGTTCTGCTGCAATAATCTCAACCTCTTTACCATTAGTAAGTTTGTGGCGAAGGAATGGGAATGCTATACCTGAGAAGTTTGAGCCACCTCCGAAGCAAGCAATAACGCTGTCGGGATATTCACCTGCCATCTCCATCTGTTTCTCAGCCTCCAAACCAATAACAGTTTGATGTAAACTAACCCAATTGAATACACTACCCAAAACATATTTACAATTAGGAGTTTGCATTGCAAGCTCTACAGCCTCAGATATTGCGCAACCCAAACTACCTTGATTGTTGGGAGTATCAGTCAATATCTTACGACCTGCTTTAGTTGACATACTTGGAGATGCAATAACTTGAGCTCCGAATGTTTGCATTATTGAGCGTCTGTAAGGTTTTTGGTGGTAGCTTACCTTTACCATATAAACGGCAAGTTCCAAACCAAATATCTTTGACGCCATTGATAGAGCAGCACCCCATTGACCGGCACCTGTTTCGGTAGTAATATTGGTACAACCCTCCTCTTTGCAGTAGTATGCTTGAGCAAGCGCTGAGTTAAGTTTGTGTGAACCTACAGGGCTTACGCTCTCATTCTTAAAATATATGTGAGCAGGAGTATCCAAAGCCTTCTCCAAACCTGTTGCTCTTACAAGAGGTGTAGGACGCCATATTTTATACAAATCGCGAACCGGCTCGGGAATTTCAATCCAAGCATCAGTTGTGTTAAGTTCCTGTTTAATCAACTCTTTGGCAAATAGAGGTTCCATGCCCTCTGCTGTTACAGGTTGCTTTGTCTTAGGGTCAATCATGGGCAGAGGTTTGTTCTTCATATCTGCCACAATATTGTACCAAGCCGTTGGTATATCCTGTTCGGTAAGTATAAATTTTTTAGTACTCATCACTTTTATATAAATATTCAATAAAATAAATCAAAATTCAAATAACATATAAACCTTTTTATGATATATTTGTCATATATTTCGTTATTTGAAATAATTTTATGCAAAATTAGTATAAAACTATTTCAGGACAAAAAATTGAATATAAAAATAATATTATAAATGTAATGAAAAAGTTAACTATCACATCGCTGTTGTTTATTTGCGTAGTATCGTTGCTCTCGGCAAAAGAGGCGGCAAAGCAATGGAGCCTTAACGATTGCCTTGAATATGCCGTTAATAACAACATTAAGTTACAACAGAGTCGTATTATGTACGAACAGAGTGCGATAGATGTAAAATCGGCTCGTGCCGATATGTTTCCTTCGCTCTCATTCAGTACAAATCACAATGTAGTTAATCGTCCCTTTGAAGAGAATAGTAATACTGTAAGCGGAAGCGAAATTATAACAAGTAATAAAAAATCAACCTATAACGGAAATTACGGATTAAATGCCAATTGGACAATTTGGAACGGAAACAAACGTCGTAACCTTATAAAACAGAGTAAAAGCAGTAAAGAGATAGCAAGTTTGAATGTTACCGAGTCAGAAAATGCACTTAAAGAAGAGATAACCCAGCTATATATTCAGATATTATATGCAACAGAGTCGGTAAACATAAACCAGAACACCTTAGAGGTAAGTAAAGCAACATATGAACGTGGCGAAGAGTTATATCGTGCGGGTTCAATATCAAAAGTTGAATTGGCTCAATTAGAGACGCAAGTTAGCAATGACGAGTATCAACTTGTTATGTCAAAAAATGCTCTACGCAATTATAAATTAGATTTAAAACAACTGCTTGAAATGCCCGGAACAACACCTATGGAGTTGGTAATCCCTGAATTAGACGAAGAGGATATCCTCGCTCCATTGCCTTCTCAAAACGATATCTACTTAGCGGCATTGGATAATCGCCCCGAGATTAAGAGTGGTAAATTGAGTATTGAGTCATCAAAATTAGATGTATCAATAGCAAAATCGGGATATTACCCTTCAATATCGCTTAATGCCTCAACAAGTAGCAATACCAATAGCGCAAGTGCCGAAGCGTGGGGGGAGCAGATGAAAGTAGGTTGGAACAATGTTATAGGATTAAATCTATCGTTACCAATATACGATAAACGTCAAAGCAAAAGTGCAAAACAGAAAGCCGAATTGCAATACACATCTACACAATTAGAGATGGCAAATATTGAAAAAGAGCTATATCAGACAATAGAGACAATGTGGCTTGATGCAGACAATGCACAACAGCAATATGTAGTTGCAAGTTCAAAATTGAATAGCAGTAAAACAAGTTTTGATATGACAAATGAGCAGTTTTCTCTCGGAATGAAAAACATTGTTGAACTGTTAACCGAAAAAAATAATTACCTTTCGGCGCAACAAGAGGTAATCCAAGCAAAATATATGGCAATATTAGAGCGTGTATTATTAAACTTTTATGCAGGCAATCCAATAGAATTATAAGAATCAGAATATATGAGTAAGAAGAAAATCATTATCGTACTATCTCTCATAGTAGTAGCAGGAATATTAGTTTGGATATTCTCATCATCTAAAGAGGAGAGCAAAGTTGAGTTTTTTAAGACAAAAGCAGTTAGAGGCGAAATAGGTAGTTCAATAACAGCTACAGGAACAATTGAGCCGGTAACAGAGGTTGAAGTAGGAACACAAGTGTCGGGAATAATTGACCGCATATACGTCGATTATAACTCAGTAGTAAAGCGTGGGCAACTAATTGCCGAAATGGATAAAATAACCTTGCAAAGTGAATTGCAATCGGCACGTGCGCAATACGATGGTAACAAAGCCGAGTACGATTATCAGAAAAAATTATACGACCGCAATCAAATTTTGCACGAAAAAGAGTTGATAAGCGAAACAGATTACGAGTTAAGCTCATACAATTACCAACGAGCAAAAAGTGCATACGAACAGAGTTCGGCAGCATTGGCAAAAGCAGAGCGAAATTTGTCGTATGCAACAATCACATCGCCCATTGACGGAATAGTAACAAGTCGCAGTGTTGAGGAGGGACAAACCGTTGCGTCAGGATTTGAGACCCCCACACTATTCACAATAGCAGCCGATCTTACAAAAATGCAGGTAGTTGCTGACGTTGATGAAGCCGATATCGCAAATGTAAAAGAGGGAGACTATGTGGTGTTTACAGTAGATGCATACCCCGAAGATGAATTTATAGGAACAGTTCGTCAAGTCCGATTAGGTAGCACCATAAGCAATACAACATCTACAACAACAGCAAATACTGTAGTTACATACGAAGTGGTAATATCTGCTGAAAACCCGGAGTTAAAACTAAAACCACGTTTAACAGCCAATGCTTCAATTTATACAACGTTTAAAGCCGATGTATTAAAAGTTCCTTCAAAAGCTTTACACTTTGCTCCAAACGCACAGTTGGCTGAGGGTTACACTATAGTAGATTGCGAAGCACCTAAGAAAGTTTGGACACTTGATGGAAAAACATTTACTGCGCACCCTGTTGAGACAGGATTATCAGACGGTGTAGATACAGAGATTTTAAGCGGAATAGAGGAGGGTACAGAAGTTGTTACAGAGATGTCGCTCACTATGTTTAATATACCACAACAAGGAGCAGAGCGCAGTCCCTTTATGCCACAGCACCCCGGAAGTAAGAAAAAGACAACCCAAAAGAAATAGTCTGAAAATATGAGTGTCAGAAAAATAATAGAACTTGATAATATTCGTCGCGATTTTCAAGTAGGCGAAGAGGTGGTGCACGCTTTACGCGGAGTCTCATTCTCCATTACCGAAGGCGAATTTGTAACCATAATGGGAACATCAGGTTCAGGAAAAAGTACATTGCTCAATACTTTAGGCTGTTTAGATACACCAACAAGCGGAGAGTATTATCTTGATGGTATATCGGTACGCACAATGTCAAAAAATCAGAGAGCCATACTTCGCAATCGCAAAATAGGATTTGTATTTCAAAATTACAACCTATTACCCAAAACAACGGCAGTTGAGAATGTTGAGTTACCTTTGATGTATAACAGTGCAATAAAGGCAGATGAACGACGTCAAAGAGCCATAGAAGCTCTAAAGGCAGTAGGATTGGGCGATAGATTAGAGCACAAATCAAATCAGATGTCGGGAGGACAGATGCAGCGTGTGGCAATAGCACGGGCATTGGTAAACAACCCGGCAGTTATACTTGCCGATGAGGCAACCGGAAACCTTGATACCCGCACCTCATTTGAGATATTGGTGCTTTTTCAAAAGTTGCACGCCGAAGGACGTACAATAATATTTGTAACCCATAATCCCGATATAGCAAAATATAGCAGTCGTAACATACGTTTGCGCGACGGAAAAGTTATAGAAGATATTTATAATACAAACATACAATCGGCAGAAGAGATATTAGCAACTCTGCCACAAAATGACGAAGATTAATGAATATTACCAATCTGTTTAAAATAGCAATGCGAGCATTGGCAAACAATAAGATGCGTGCATTTCTTACGATGTTAGGTATAATAATAGGAGTAGCATCGGTTATTGCAATGTTGGCGATAGGACAGGGCTCAAAAATAAGCATACAAAATCAAATCTCAGAGATGGGAGCCAATATGATAATGATACACCCCGGAGCCGATCGTCGTGGAGGAGTACGTCAAGACCCCTCGGCAATGCAAACACTAAAACTTGAAAATTACGAAACATTGCGTTCCGAGGCACGACTAATATCATCAATAAGCCCCAATGTATCAGCTTCGGGGCAACTCATAGCGGGAGCTAACAACTATCCATCATCAGTATCGGGAGTAAGTATTGATTACCTTGATATACGCCAATTAAAAGTAAAAGATGGTACAATGTTTACGCAAAACGATATAAACACCTCGGCAAAAGTATGTGTAATAGGAAAAACCATTGTTGATAATCTCTTTCCTGACGGAACATCGCCACTCGGCAAGGTAATTCGTTTCAATCAAGTACCTTTCAGGGTAATAGGCGTTTTGCAGGCAAAAGGATATAACTCAATGGGAATGGACCAAGATGCTGTGGTACTTGCCCCATATACAACCGTTATGAAACGATTGTTGGCACAAACATATTTGAATTCAATCTTTGCATCGGCACTATCAGAAGAGTTATCGCCATTGGCAGTTGAAGAGATATCAACAATCTTACGTCGCGAGCATAAGATAAAAGAGGGTTTTGAAGATGACTTTACCATTCGCACACAGGAGGAGATAAGTTCAATGCTTAATACCACTTCAACTCTGATGACAACACTACTTGCCTGCATAGCAGGGATATCTCTTGTGGTAGGAGGTATCGGAATTATGAATATAATGTACGTATCGGTAACTGAGCGTACTCGCGAAATTGGTTTGCGAATGTCAGTAGGCGCGCGCGGAATTGATATTCTGTCTCAGTTTCTTATTGAGGCAATACTAATAAGTATAACAGGTGGATTAATAGGTGTAATATTTGGTTGTGGAATATCGTTGCTAATAAAATTTGTAGCAAATTGGCCAATATTCATACAGCCTTGGAGTGTATTAGTTTCGTTTGCCGTATGTACCATAACAGGAGTCTTCTTTGGCTGGTACCCTGCAAAAAAAGCAGCTAACCTTGACCCCATTGAGGCAATCCGATATGAGTAAACTCAGTTGTTAGTTTTTAGTTTTCAACTTCGTTGCCCTTCGGGTAGTTTTTAGTTATCGGCACAAAGTGCCGCCCCTATGGGGTAGTTGTTATAAAAGCCACAAGGTTTTCTTTATGAGAACCTTGTGGCTTTTTATTACTCCAATAAGCTTAATCTCCCTAATGACGCAAATGACCTTAATGACTTAAATACCCTAACAACTAACAACGTTGCTTTACATACATCTCATAAAACCACCCAATAACATTATCGCCAACCTCATCGGCAACATTTAACTCCATCATCAATCTGCCTGCTTTATTTACAATGCTGAAAATAGCATCATACTCCTCGTTATTGGCACTATCGGGAGTAAGGGTGCGATTAATAAGTGCATTAAGCACTCTATCTTCAAGTTCGGTGAGCTCAATTTTGTAATTCATATAATCTATTTTGTAATTAAATTCTCAATAAGTAAACCAATCTCGTTTTGAATATCTTTACGTTTGCCCTTAAAGTTATTTACCATAACAACAACGGCATAACATTTAGTTCCGTTATCAAAATATCCGGCATAACATTGAACACCCTGCATACTGCCTGTTTTCAATCTCAGATATTTTGCAATCTCTGACCCTTTCATAAAATTCTTAACAGTACCATCAACACCAACCTTTGGTAGAGAGTTTTTGAAAGCCTCATTAAAAGATGCCCCACATAAAATACGGGCAAGAGCATTAGGAGTTACTCTGTTTTTAGGCGAAAGTCCGCTGCCGTCAAACATATTTACACCTTTAATATCAATACCCTTATCGTTCCATATTTGAAAAATAGAGTTAATGCCATTCTCTGTCGTAGCCTTACCTCCCCTCATTAATCCGCACCATTTAAGTAGAGTCTCGGCATACATGTTATTGCTTTTGTAGTTTGTAACCTTAACAATATCGGCAAGAGTAGGAGAGTATATAGCACCCAAACGCCCACGTTTACTACCATAAACAACCTTCTTATTTTCAACCCATGCTCCATTGTTTATCAAAAAATATTGGAACTCCCTCTTGAAAACATCGGCAGGCGAGGGGATAGAGCCTTTAAGCTTATACATGCTCTTGTTGCAAGGTATGCGCCCGTTAAGTAGTCGGGTTTTATCAAAATCCAACCCTGTAATATAAGCACTATCTTTACCCTCTCCCTTAACAGAGAGTTTGTTTATAAAATTTAGTTCGGGCATTGAAGGTTTGCAATCTGCAATAACGGCTTCGCTACCCTCTGCCCCTGTATTAAAAAACAAGGTATAGTAGTTATCAATAAAGTTAAAACCATAACTTTCGGCAGCAAAGTAGTTACCCATATCCTCAACCAGCCATGTGCCTCTTGCTCCGTTATAAGGGAATATGCTATTGTCGCATATAATATCGCCACATAACTTTGTAATACCATAGTTTTGCATCATCTCAAATATTTTTGAGAAAACCTTATTAGCAGAGCTGTTGAAATTCTCAGAGCCTATAGTGGGGTCGCCACAACCTCTGACAATAATATTACCATACAATGTCCCATTTGAAATAGTACCCTCATATTCCACTATAGTCTCAAACCTTTTTTGAAAAGGTATAGCCTCTAAAACAGATGCCGTAGTAACAATTTTCAGAGTTGATGCAGGAGTAAAACCAATATCTCCGTTACTTTCGGCGACAACACAGTTGTTTTTTACATCAATAATTGAGTATCCAACCAAGGCGCCGTCAAAAGCACTTTGAGCAAACTGAGCGCACCACGCAACCCAAATAAGTATCAATGACAATATATATTTCATAAATGCAAAGATAGTAACAATATATTGCAATATATTGAAAATAATAGATTAAAATGGGAGCAAGATTGTTTCTGCAAATAAGATATTGAAGCGCAGGAGAAAAGAGCATTAAAAGTTATTAGTTAACGAACAAACGTTCATTGAATCTGCTCACGCTTGGCAAAGTTTAAGTAAACTTATTTTACCCTCGCTTACTCGCAGATTTTTAGTTGTTAGTTTTCAACTTCGTTTCTCTTTAATACGACTAATTAGACCAATTGGGCTAATAGGTCTAATACTAACAGCTTAAAAAAATAACACTACTAAGTAGTTGTAAATCAGTAATTTACCCCCCCCGTAGCTGCCGCTATTGTATCTTAAATAAAATTAGCATATTTTTGCATAAAAGTAGGGACAGGGCATGCTCTGTCCGCAGTTGTCAGTACTCCAAATGACCCAAATGACTCAAATGACTCAAATTAATAAAACTATTAACCAAAACAAAAAATAAATTATGAAACACTTAAAATTACTATTACTTCTATTAGCAATGTTACTAACCATACCCATATTGGTAAGTTGTGACGGAGAAGATGAAGAAGAGGCACTATTGAACCCCAATAATGACCCATATAACGGTCATGAATACGTTGACCTCGGCTTAAGTGTCAAATGGTCAATCTGCAATGTAGGCGCAACCTCTCCCGAGGAATATGGCGATTACTTTGCATGGGGCGAAACATCTCCCAAAACAACTAATAATTGGAGTACCTATAAATATTGTAATGGCACATGGAATACAATGACCAAATACTGTATAGATTCAGAATATGGCACAGTAGATAATAAAACCGTGCTTGAACTCACAGACGATGCAGCTCATGTAAATTGGGGTGGCAGTTGGCGTATGCCCACAGAAGCAGAGCAAGATGAGTTAAGAGACGCAAATAACTGTACATGGGAATGGACAACTCAAAATGGAGTAAATGGTTATAAAGTAACAAGTAAGAAGAACGGCAACAGTATATTTCTTCCTGCGGCGGGCTCTCGCAGAGGTAGCGGTCTCAACTATGTGGGCAGTCGCGGCTACTACTGGTCGAGTTCGCTCCTTACGAGCGACAGCAACCTCGCTTACGACGTGTACTTCGATTCGGACGACGTGGACTGGGGCAGCGTCTACCGTTGCAACGGGCAATCTGTCCGCCCTGTTTGCGAGTAGAAATTAAACGTGCACGTTTAATTTCAGTTAACAAACATTCGTTTGTTGAATCTGCTCACGCTCGGCAGAGTCTACGCAAGCATAACTCTGCACTTGCTTACTCGCAGATTTGTTAGTTTTTAGTTTTACGGTGCTACGCACCTTAGTTGTTAGAACAACAATTTGATAATCACTAATAAGCCAAAGGTTGTAACGTAATAGTACGCGTTGCAACCTTTTTACTTTTTGTTATGAGTCCTATTTGACCAATTAGCCCAATTGGGCTAATAATACTAATAACTGAAAGTTGACAACTAAATTTAAACGCTTGCGTTTAAATTTCTATTTTTGTTTTATAAAGTGGAATTAATGAACTACCTTAGCAGAGTTAAAACATATAATTATGGAGCAAGAGAGAAAACCATACACCTTTGACAGTGTGGTGCGTATTATAATAGTAGTATCGGCAATAGTTGGTCTGTTTTACTTGTTGAATATACTAAAAGGGGTGTTATTGCCATTTTTGATAGCATGGCTTATGGCATATTTAACCCACCCTATGGTTACATTCTTTCAGAAAAAGTGTAAACTGAAAAACAGAATATTGTCAGTAGCTGTAACCCTAATAACTCTTTTGATAGCATTAATAGGAGTGATAGCCATAATTGTGCCAATGATAATAGAGGAGGTGTATATGACAAAAGATTTGATTGTAAATTATGCACACTCAATAGGAAATCTCTCAATATTACCCGATACATGGCGCGATTATATTGTTGCAAATTTCAATTGGGAAAATATCTCATCATTTATAACAGCCGAAAACCTAAAAACTTTAATGGGCGGAGTTTTCAGTGGAGGAGCCACACTTATATCGGGGACAGCAACAGTGGTAATGACAATATTTGCAAGTTTCATAGTTCTGCTATATCTGATATTTATACTTATAGATTACACCGATATACAAGAGGGGTTCAAGTCAATGATACCCGAGCGATATAAAAAAACGATATTAACGCTTATGCAAGACATTGAAGAGAGCATGAACACCTATTTCAGAGGACAAGCAACCGTAGCCTTTTGCGTAGGTATAATGTTTGCAATAGGTTTCTCTATTGTAGGACTTCCGCTTGCTATACTGCTCGGATTGTTTATAGGACTGCTCAATATGGTCCCATACCTTCAAACCATAGGCTTTTTGCCTGCCATAATACTGACAATGTTGCAAGCAGCGCAGACAGGTGAAAGTTTTTGGTGGATATTTATGTGGGTATTGGTAGTATTTATAGTAGTACAAGTGATACAAGATATGATACTTGTACCAAGCATTATGGGTAAGGCCGTAGGTCTTAATCCTGCTATAATATTGCTATCCCTCTCAATATGGGGAGTATTATTAGGCTTTGTTGGTTTGATAATAGCATTACCCCTAACCTCTCTTTGCATATCATACTATCGCCGATACGTTCTCAAGAAATAGTTGTCAGTTGTCAGCAATCAGTTATCAGTTGTCAGTTTTTAGTTGTGCGGTGTTACGCACCTTAGTAGTCAGTTTTCGGTTATTCCATATCAACATAGTTATCTTATACTTTAAACTAATAACTAAAAAAAACAACACCGCTAAGTAGTTATAAATCAGTAATTTACCCCCCCCACGTAGCTACCGCTATTGTATCTTAAAAAAATTAGCATATTTTTGCATATATGTAGGGACAGAGAACGCTCTGTCCGCAGTTGTCAGTTAACGAGCATTCGCTCGTTGAACCCACTTATGCTCGGCATAGTTTATGCATGCATAACTCTGCTTTCGCTTATTCGTGGCTTTGTTAGTTGTCAGCTGTCAGTAATTAAAGAATAGCCTTTTAAGTCCTTTTAGGCATTAATTCCTAATTCCTAATTTAATAAACTATTGTCTGCGAGATAGGTTCAATTGCACAGCCAATCCATAACTTATATCGGTTGTTGGGTATGCGGTTGAGGATATAAGAGGAGTATTAATTTGGTGGTCGTAGAATGCTTTGAGTGTAAGCATACGACTAACGGTATAGTTTGCCGAAACTTTTATTGAAATTGTTTTGGTTCCTGATGTTGCTTGAGTAAAAAACTCCTCAATCTTACGTATCAATGCAGTTGAAGTTCTATAAGAGAAATCGGCTTGTAACTTTAAATCGCTACTAAATCCACCGGGATTTCTTGCTCCACCTTTGCCAAATCTGAAATTGTTGAAGGTATAACCTGCACCAACTGTTAGTTCGCGTGAAGAGGATTCTACTATCTGTCCCGATGAGGGATTAAGGGTAACAGTTCGGCTGTCTTTATATGACGACCTCATTGATACACTGTTTTTCAAAGTTATATCAAGACCTATTAATGGGTTGAAACTCTCGGTTAATACCACAGAACCTATATCGTATGGTGATGATGGGATAGGTGCACCTGTTTGTTCATCTTTAACAAAACCGTAACCGTCTCCGGCATCAACCCAGTTCAAGAACGATGTAAATGATCCTACGCTATATACACAGCTATAACCATGAGATAGAGTAAAACTTTTGAAGTGATCTTTCATCTTCTTCATTTTTCCAAATCCGTCATAAGTAATACGCCAGTTTGGTAGAAGGTGTTTGATGCTTGGAAATGCTGTAAGTTCAATGTCATTAACATCTTTACCTGTATATGCGGCAATGAATGCAGGTATCATTACATCTGATGAATTTTTCTTTACTGAACCATTTTTTGGATCATAAGGTTTACCATTAAGCATTTTGTCATTAATGAATTTTGCTGAAGGGTATTTAACTCCCCTATAAGCATTCTCCAAACGTCCAGCAATAACATCACGGAATGCAATAAAGTTATCAAAATTATCAGACTGATATCCGTTATTGGCATTCATTTTTTTCAATACACCTTTTAATCCTACAGTTGTCATTGAGAAGTTTCCTCCTCTTGTTGTAGGGCTTCCGTCAAACATAAACTGAACTTGACTATTATTACTCTTTGAATACGCAGCGGTAAGAGTAATTTTTAAGCCTTTAATCGGTTCAAGAGTGGCATCTATCATCAAGTCTTTTGATTGCATCATTATTGCAGGTGATACCAATGATGAGTCGCCGGTTATAACCCAATTATTCTCTTTGGCCTTATTTAGATAATTTGCCCCTGGCATACCAAATGCAAAATCAAGACCGGGAGAGAGAGAACTTGTTGCTGTACTTTGTCCGAGAATATCTGATACATTAGGTGTAAAAGAGGGCAATGTCATGGTGCTTGTTTGTTTGTATTGAACATTCAAGTTACGTAGCATCATTGCAAAACGTGTCAGATATTGACCTGTTTTATATAGTTTATTGTCTTCTTTATTTGTTACAGGCACAGTTCGTTCAACCTTTACAGTTACTCTTATGCTGTCAAGGTTGTTTATACGTATGCTGTTTTTGTTTATAGCTTTATATTTTAATGCATATAGTTTACCCTCTTCGGTACGTCCTACTATACGTAATTTTTTAGTATCCAAATTGTGGTTAATAACCGTAGCACTATCTTTACTTAATATTACTTTTTGTTCAAAACTGTTTTTATTATCCTTTTTCTTTGTCGTAGATGTCCGTGAGGTAGTTTTTTTAGTAGTTCTGCTTTTTGATGAGCTTGAAAATTTACGGTTCACCTCCTTCAAATATTTTGATTTGTTATATAGTATTTCAAAATTGAGTTTTCCGGTTACACTAAATTGTGAGTTATTATTAATAGTATTACCGACAATTGTATTTTCATCAATAAATGCACCTCTGTCCCATGTGTAATTTGCCGTATAATTTCCTTGAAGGTTTACCCAATCCAAAATAGGACTTTTTGATAACGGAACGTTTAGTGTTGCATTAAATGATTGGTTATATTTCCAAGGAGTTCCAAGTTTAATAATACTCTGAGTAACAGTATCTTTCCAAGCCTTAAACTCGTCGGGGAACAATTTTTTATTTACCACTCCTGCAGGTTCATCAATATGAGCATTTGTCATTGATGAGAAAGATAAAGTGGTACACTTCAAAGGATTCCATTGAATTGAAAATTGTCTGTCCCAATAAAAGTTCTTGTTAACAGATATAGGTAATTTAGCCGAAGCATCACTTTCAATATTACGCTCCTGTTGCTCGTTATATAAACGTGATATATTTGTGCTGAAATTTAAAGAACTTGGCAGATAATTTATAGCCATATCTTTAAATGGAGCAAGATGTTTAGAATCGTTCTTAATTTTAGCAAAAGGTTGCCATGGTTTAATAAATGGAGTGTATGTATAGTTAAGATTAAATCTCCTGTCGCGAGAATTCTCAAACTCTGTTGTTGTTGATTGGTTGTCCTGTTTGTTACAAGAGTAACTCAAAGTTAAGTTTGCAGGGTCCCAAGGCATAGGTTTTTTACTTTGTATATCAAATTTAAATCCTGTGAGGCTGAAACTTCTTGTTCTTGAACGCTCCAATGCAATATTCTTAATTGAATCTCTCTCGGCTTCTGTTGCACATGCTTCCAAGGCATCTTTCATTAATATGTCTTCGTCAAGAGGATTATATTTGGGCATATTCCTCTCTTCGTAATATGAGTAGTATAATGGTGCTTTAAGTTTTGCTTTTTCAGGAAGGAATCTACCTGCATCAACAACAAAAGAGAAGTTATATTGGTAGTAGTCTTCCATTCTGCGCTCATTAAGAGTCTGTTCAACTGAACCAAATCCCGCAGTCTCTATATGTGTACCCCCGGCTATAGTGGCGAGGTCAGATATATTTAGGTTGGCATCAGCCTTAAAACCCCAGCCTCCATCTTGCTTAAATCCAGAAAGACGTAATTCGTTTACCCATACCACAACATCTTTAGTCGTTGCAGAGTTGTTTCTTACACCAATAACAATTGATTCCATATTTGATATTGATGGATTACCAACTACAGTAACTCTGTTTTTTAGGTTTTCAGGATTGTATATAGAGTAGGGATTTGCAAATGAAACTCCTGTCTCTCCTCTTGATTTTGCAAGATTACGCTGTTTCTTTACATCAGTAAATAGAGATAGCGGTATGTCAATCATATTGTTTGATGGCCATACAGCCTCTTGGTCGTTACTGTTATATGTATTGTAATTTCCTTCAGGAGTAAGAGAAAGTGGTACCTCATATTCGTAGTAGTTTGAACGAATATCAGAACCAACCCTTATAAATACCGCTACCTCTCCGTTTTTAAGATTTGTTTTGTCATCAATTAGTTTTTCGGCATGAACAAACATTTGAAGACGCTCATAATTTCTGATATCAAGTCCTGAAGTCTTATATATTGCACGAGCATTTTTTGAAGGTAAATTTGTAACTTTCAGAGATATAGCTTGCTCGTTCAATTGTGTTATCTGAGATTGGTCGGGAGATATGATACGTGTAACTCCGGGAGGAAGAACGTAGTTAACAGGTTTTTGTCCCGCATTCTCCTCAATGTTTACAACCGACACATCTAAATCTCCTTCTGCGGGTAGAGAAGTTCCTCCACTCTTGTCATCGTTATGAAGACGAAGATTATAGCTTCTCCAATCGCCCCTTACAAGTTCTAAAGAGGCAAGACGCAAGTGTATTTGCTTTTTGAAACCTGTCATAAATATACGAGCAAAACGTATAGTTTTGAAGTCTTGTATTGAACCTATAGTTTCGCGAGGCATATGACTACCATCACCGGTAACCTCTTTCAAAGGAATTTTAAATTGATACCATTTTACAGTTGCCCTCTGTCCATTCTGCAATGTAACAGAGCTCTCCTGTTCGGCAGTAATATAGTTTCTACCGACTACAAGATCTTCGGGAGTAATTTTTACTCCGTATTGATAGTAACGCTCATATTCATCAAGGGTATTATCTTGATTTATATCCTCAACATCAGGAACGCTTCTTGAAGATTGATATTGAGGATCTGAAGCCTCATCAGGAGATATAGAGTTACCTTCTGTTCCGTTATAATGTTTATACCTGTCAAAGATAGAAGTTTGTGCATCATCATAATCAGCCCCACGATAAAAGTGATACTTATCTCCTGCGGGGTCGTTAAACGGAGAAAATTGGTCATAAAGGTATCTCTGTTGTGTTTCAGGAGATAATACCAAACGAAGGCGCTCCAAATAATTTTTGTATTCTCCAAATCCTCTCTCTTCATCTGAAGATAATCCGTTCAAACCAACATCTTGAACTGAACGAGCCGAAGAGTTATTGTCAAAAGCGTAAGTAACAGACTGTTGTCGTGATACTTTACCCCATACGGTATTTTCAATCATATCATTATTACCATCTGCAGGTAGTCCGTTCTCAAACGATTTTTTACCATCTTTCAGAATGTCTTCCGAAATCTCTCCAAAGTTAAAATAGAGGTATCCTCCATTATCTTTATCGTAAATAAAGGGGTCAAGCATCCAAAATTGAAGATATTCAATATTTGCAGATTCAAAATCGGTATTGTCCATCTTTCTCATCATTCCTCCCCAACGTCTTTCAGGATTTTTTAATGTACCGTCGGGGTTGATGTTTACGGCATCAAGTGCGTAAGGTCCACGTTCGGTAGGATAGAACGAAAGGTTTAATACTTGCAATAGCGACGATTCTCCATAACCTAACTCTCTATTGGGGAAAACCTCTGACGAAAGGACCTCTCTGACATAGTGGTTTGATAACTGTTCAAGGTCATTTTTTATATGAACAGGAGTTAAATCGGAATTATTTTGAGTAAATAGCCTATCAATGTAATACCATGAGAATAGGGCGCGGTTTTTACCGTACTCTATATCGTTTGTAAGTTTTGACTCTGGGAACATTGCAGGAGTTGAAGCCAAGTTCCAAGAGTAGGGGAGACGAATATCATTTTGAGATTGAGAATATTCAAAATCATCAATATATGATACTGCTTTTGATTTTTTTGTTGAGGGTATTAATTGTGCTACTTCGGCATTGATTGTAAATTTAGAAGGTGCAGTTGCATTAACAGTAGGAATTTTATTAAACCAATTGCTCAACCATTGGAATTCAGTACTATATGAAGTGTTTATTCCCCATATAGTATTGTTTATCACCTCATTACCTACTGTAACTTTCTCTGTGAGAGCCTTCTCTCCCATATGCATTATGGTTGCACCAATCCTGAAATTTTTATTAAAAGCATAGTTGAGGTCAAGGCCAACAAGAGTTTTCCGTTGCATATTAAACATCTCCTGGCTTTCAAGAGAGACTTGTATATTACTTCCTGCTTCAGCGTAACTTTGATTGATTATGGTAACTGTTCCCATTGTGTAATCAACGGTATAGTCAACATTTTCAACAAGAGTAACACCTCCGGCAGTAACTTTAACCGAACCTCTTGCTACATTCATTGAATTAAGCTGAATGGTATTGCCGGACGATGCTTTATACTCTCCTTGTAGTGAAAACTTATTTTTGTCGGTAAACTGTTTTGCAACTGTCTGGGTTGAGTCGTAAAGTTCTTGATATATATATTTGTCGATATCAGGGACAGAACCTCCTATCATCTTTTTAAGATGAGAACCAAATGGCTCAAGAACAGGGAATATGATTTTTCCTTTTGATGAAGTAACGGTATATCCCTCAACATAGTCAAAAATACCATCAGGATTAGGCTCATTTTTTGAATCCAAACGGTCAAGGTTCATGACTTTTATCAGTTGTTTGCCCTTTATATCTCCAACAGACATATATGTAACTTGTGTTCCTGATGTATCATTGCGGAAATATACTTGTAACTTGAACTTCTCTTTTTGAAGTTGATAAGCCTCAAGAGAGTATATATTCTTCATCATAAGATCCCAAATTGGTTCAGATGTCATAACTGTTGTTGATTTAAGCATCTTAACAATAAGGGTTGATGAAGCATCACTAATATCTGACGAGAACTCACCAACTTGGAATACCTCGCCGTTTTTAGTGTATTCGTAAGCAACGGCAAGAACCTCGTCAGCATTTATACGTTGGTTAAGAGAGATATATCCCAAT
The DNA here is from genome assembly GCA_017935575.1 of Bacteroidales bacterium. Lineage (GTDB taxonomy): Bacteria > Bacteroidota > Bacteroidia > Bacteroidales > G3-4614 > Caccoplasma_A. Next base: position 24,548 of record JAGBHI010000065.1, read on the forward strand.
TGATTGTTTATTGTATATTCACTTGCCTCAAGACGTCTGGCACTCTCTATCTTGGCGTAATCTTTACCTCCGGTTATGCCATATGCTTCAAGAGCAGAAAGAGTTTGTGTAACATACGATATATTTCTTACATCAGGATAGTTGTTTACAATCTCTTTGTATAGAGTATTAGCATCATTTGCAGGGGCTCTGTAGCCTGTTGCTCTCCAATGGCTGTTTGATATATGTTCCTGCTTCTCCTCTCCCAAATCGGCAAAGGCAACAAGGTTTCTTGAGTTTCCATAACTGCTCTTTTTGTTTGTTACCCAAACCTCTATGCGGTTTATGGTAACTCCTGAAGAGATATAGGGTAGTTTTGCTACACTGCTTTCGTAATTGTCTCGGAAGTTGTGCGCAATAAAGAAGTGTCTGTTTTCGTCGTATCTGTCTGCTCCAATTGAAAACTCAGTAACCTGAGTACCATTTTTAGAGTTCACCTTTTTTGATTCTGCCTCTTGTTGCGAAACAAGAGCAGTAAGTGTTAATTTGCCAAATTGTAATTGAGTTTTTATACCAAATAGTGATGTTCCACCTTGAATAAGAGATGAGTTTGTTGTCATACTTACATTACCTGCCTCAATGCTCTTAATTATTTGGTCCTCTTCTCCCTCATATTTAAGATTAAGTTTCTGAGAGTCAAAACTAAAAGTTGCATCAGTATTGTAGTTCATTGAGAAATTTAGCTTATTTCCAACTGATGCTTTTATATTTGCTTGTATCTTTTCGTCAAAATCAAAATAGGTCTTTTTGCGAGCTTCCATTGATAGGGCAGGGTTGTCGGTTTTATTGGTTTTAATTGCCATTACTAACTCTGCCGAACCTTGAGTTGTGATTTTTACTCCACCTGGTCCGAATACTTTATCTAAAGGACCAATGTTAAATTGCATATCAAAGATATCAAATTTCTTTTTGCCACCTTTGATGTTTTCGTTGTTTTTCTCATGATAGTATGCCTGCATTGATTTCCTAAGAGAGTAGTAGTTATACTCTTTGGGAGTAAGCATCATAGGGGTTGAAATTTCCATGCCGGCAACTCTGCTTCTTAGAACGTAACAACCTGTAACCGGGTCATATTCAAATTCCGATTTTATATTCTCAGGAGTTTTTAAATCGGCAGGAGCGACAGAACTTAAATCTCGGTAGTCTTCAATTGTTGTTTTTTTTACCGAATAGCGAGGTTTTTCGTGTTTTGGCTTTTGAGGTGTGCTACTTACACTTATTGTGTCTGTAGAAATTATATCCTGAAGTTCAATTTCGTTTACATGATTATATGCAGCAAAAGCCGAATAGAAACCTATTCCGCTCATAGCAAAAATTGCAAATATTATTATCAGTAATTGAACTCTTTTCATTAATAAACCGTACCTCTTCTGTTTTAGTTACAAAAGTGGAACGGTTTGTATTATAATGCTTTAAGAGCAGCTTTGACAAGTTCTTCCACTTTGTAATTTGGGTTCTCTTTCGATAGCTTTTGTACCACTTTTTTTGCAGCCGGTTGGGGGTATCCCAACATAACCAAAGCAGCAACAGTCTCCTCTTGAACCTCTTGTTCCGCACGCGTACCTATTATAAACGTAGAATCACCCACTTTTATTTTATCTTTGAGGTCAACAATTATTCTTTCTGCGGTTTTTGAACCAATTCCCTTAACTCCTTTGAGTAAACCAACGTTACCTGAGGCAATTATATTCTCCAATTCTTCAGGTGTAAATGATGATAATATTATGCGTGCAGTATTTGGCCCTACACCTGATACAGATATAAGAAGAGTAAATAATTCTCTTTCTCGTTTGTTTACAAAACCATATAATAAATGAGCATCTTCTCTTATTGCTTCATATACATACAACTTAACATCTTCGCCCTCTTTAAGTAACGAAAAGGTTGTAAGTGATATACTTAAGTTATATCCGATACCGTAACTCTCCAATATGGCGTTAGCAGGGGTTAGCTCTGTAATTTTACCTTTTATATACTCTATCATATCTGCAAAATAGTTTCTACGAAGTTAAAAAAAAATATTTATATAACAAAAGGTCGCCTTTGAGCGACCTTTTGAATTTATAGTTTTAAAGAGTATTAGAATCTGTTTAAAATTTTATTCCAAAATTTCACTAAGAATTGTTTTGAAACAAAATTTATACAACTTCTTAGTTGTTAAGATAATTTTCAATACTTTCAGGTTTGAAATTCTCTATGAACGATGCATTTTTGTTACATTCAGCCTCTCCGTAACGGATATAGTTTTCGGTAGAACGTTTGAATGATTCGTTACGCATTGTATCTTGTAATAGAAGGTAACCCATTACTATGTGTCCTGCTATTTCAACCAAGCGACGTGCGTGGAAATCGATATATTGGGCATCTTTATCAGCTGTTACTGTAGCAACACTTTTCTCGTATAATGCTGTCATTGCCACCAATTTAGCTTTCATTTCTGCCAATTCGGCAGGAACCTCTATTGCCTCATACTCTTTTATTATGTTCATATAAGTTCCGCTACCAACGTGGCGTATTGCAGCAACAACCTGCAATTGTGTTGTTCCTTCATAAATTGATGTAATACGAGCGTCGCGGTAGATGCGTTCACATGGGTAATCTTTCATAAATCCAGAACCTCCGTGAACTTGTACACAGTCGTATGCATTTTGGTTACAATATTCACTACTCATGCCTTTAACAAGAGGAGTAAGAGCATCAGCTTTGCGTTGAGCCTGTTTCATCTCCATACGCTCTTCTTTCTCTAATGTACGCTCTTTTGCGATAGCCTCAAGAGTTTTGTAAAGGTCAACGTAACGAGTTGTCTCATAAAGTAATGAGCGAGAGGCGTCAAGTTTGGCTTTCATTATAGAAATCATTTCGCTTACAGCGGGGAAGTTAATGATTGCTTTGCCAAATTGTTCACGCTCTTTAGCATATTGAAGTGCCTCACGATAAGCTGCCTCAGAGATACCAACTGATTGAGCAGCAATACCCAAGCGTGCGCTATTCATAAGAGCCATTACGTATTTAATCAAACCAAGACGGCGTTCTCCACAAAGTTCTGCTTTGGCATTTTTAAATACTAATTCGCAAGTAGGAGAGCCTTTGATACCCATTTTGTTTTCAATACGACGAACAACAACGCCACCGTCATTACGGTCATATATGAACATTGATAATCCGCGTCCGTCTTTTGAACCCTCCTCAGAACGAGCCAAAACAAGACCAATATGTCCGTCTCCGTTGGTGATAAAACGTTTAACACCGTTTAATCTCCAAGTACCATCTTCTTCGCAATATGTTGCTTTTAACATAACTGCTTGAAGGTCAGAACCGGCATCGGGTTCGGTCAAATCCATAGCCATTGTCTCTCCTGCACATACTCGTGGAAGATATTTCATCTTTTGCTCTTCATTAGCAAATTCGTTAATAGTTTCTGCACAATCCTGCAATCCCCAAATATTTACGAAACTTGCATCTGCACGGCTCACCATATCGGCAGCCATGATGTAGGGAACAAGCGAAAAGTTAAGTCCGTCATATTGACGAGGAAGAGATATACCCATAAGACCTGCTTTTACAAGAGCGTCAAGGTTTTTCTCTGTAGCCGAAGCGTATTTAACGTGTCCGTCAATAACGTGAGGACCCTCTTGGTCAACACTTTCAGCATTAGGAGCAACAATCTCTCCGCTTATCTCTCCTGCAATCTCAAGAACTTTTTCGTAACTATCCATTGCGTCCTCAAAATCAAGAGGAGCATAGTCATATTTCTCCGCCTCAGTAAAGTTGCGCTCGTGCAACTCAACAAGGCGACGCATCATCGGGTGATTAAGATGATGTTTTAAGTCCGCATTATCCGAATAGAAATTTGCCATATCGTTATTTGCTGTTTTTCTTGTAATATTTAATTAATTTAGGAAGAACCTCTTCAACACTACCTGTTATAACATAGTCGGCAATGCTGTTGATTGGAGCTTCAGGATCTGTATTTACAGATATAATAATTGAACTGTCTTGCATTCCTGCGATGTGTTGAATTTGTCCTGATATACCGCATGCAATATATAATTTAGGACGAACAGTTACACCTGTTTGACCAATTTGACGCTCATGCTCAGTATATCCGGCATCAACTGCTGCACGTGAAGCTCCAACTTCACCACCAAGAACTGCTGCCAAATCGTAAAGAAGTTTGAAGTTTTCTTTTGAACCAACACCATATCCTCCGGCAACAACTACAGGAGCACCTTTGATGTTTACTTTTGATTTTGCAATTTGACGATCAATAATTGAAACTACAAAATCCTCGTCTTTAACATATTTGTTAACGTCAACAGCTACAATTTCACCTGTATGATTTTCATTGTAAATTTCACGTTTCATAACACCCTCTCTGACTGTTGCCATTTGCGGACGACAATCGGGGTTTACGATTGTTGCTACAATGTTTCCTCCGAATGCGGGGCGTATTTGGTAAAGAAGGTTCTCGTATGTTTTACCGCTTTTGTTGTCAGTGTGAGGTCCAATCTCAAGCGATGTACAATCTGCAGTTAAGCCACTATGAAGAGCAGACGAAACTCGGGGTCCCAAATCACGTCCAACACAAGTTGCTCCCATTAAACATACTTGAGGTTTAATCTCTTTGAATAGACCTGTAAGGATTGCAGCGTGAGGAAGAGATGTGTATGGAGCAAGACGTTTGTCGTCTGCCATATAAATTCTGTCAGCTCCGTAGGGGAAAATCTGTTTTTCAACTCCTGAAAGTTCTGAACCAATAACAAGAGCCTCAAGTTGACATCCTAATTTATCAGCAAGAGTGCGACCTTTGGTCAACAACTCTAAACTTACATCGGCTACAATGCCGTTCTCTATTTCGCAATATACTATTAAATTATTCATAATTAGCCGATGGTATGGTTAGTAATTAATTCTTTCATTAACTCATCAATCTCCTCGTCTGCAGGAGTAAGACGTTTGCTCTCTTTAGCTTGGAAAACAACGTTCTCTACCTGTTTTACTTTTGTGGGAGAACCGGCAAGACCTGTTTGAGTAAGATCTGCATCAACATCTGCCGCACTCCACTCACCAAGGTTTAGATATGCTCTCTTTTCGTATAAAGATAAATCGCTTAACGTAGCTTTTTCAGAAGGAGTCTTTGCATATTTGTTACGTTGAACCATTTTGGTGTTTCTGGGACGGCACTCATCAGCCGAGCCATTTACCGTAACCAAAAGAGGAAGTTTTGCCTTCACTGTCTCTGTTCCGTGCTCAAGACGACGGATAATTGTAATCTCTCCATTTTCAACAGCAATAATCTTCTCTGCATAAGTAACTTGAGGTATTCCAAGTTTCTCGGCAACTTGAGGACCTACTTGAGCTGTGTCTCCATCAATAGCCTGACGTCCTGAAATAATTATATCTGCGTCGCCAATTTTTTTACTGCACAAGATAGAGCATATGAGGTTGCCAATGTATCGGCTCCTGCAAAAGCACGGTCTGTTAGTAACACTCCGCCGTCAGCTCCGCGATAAAGACCTTCGCGAATAATATCGGCTGCTCTGGGGGGACCCATAGTTAACAACGTGATTGTTGTCCCGGGATTTTTCTCTTTGAGTTGTAATGCTTGTTCTAAAGCATTCAAGTCCTCAGGGTTAAAGATCGCAGGAAGAGCTGCACGGTTAACTGTGCCGTCCTCTTTCATTGCATCTTTGCCCACATTTCTGGTATCGGGTACTTGTTTTGCAAGTACGACAATCTTTAATGCCATTTCTTTTTTCGTTTATTTATTACTAATTTTATAAGTTTCCGTGTCAACTTATACTCTCCTAAAAAGTATATGTAGATTCTATAATTGTTAAACATTTATAATCAAACAATAGATGTTTAACGTTATCTGCAAATATAGCTCTTTAATAAAAATAATACATTATTAATAATGTAAATATTTTATAATTGTACAAAAAACTTTGCAAATATACTCAAAAATATTGTTTTTGTGCAATTTGATAGAGGTAAATTTTAGTTGTTAGTTGTTCTCCAATGATAAACCCTATAACAAAAAAATGAGAAGCAACTGCTTCTCATTTTTCTATTTTATATTAATAATGTTGTCAATTATTCGTCTTTTTTCTTTCTGAAGAGTCTCCAAACATAAACAGCACCTAATCCAAAAAGGCCTAAAATGCTTTCAACGATAGGAGTTTTGTAACCGGGATCTCCAAGCTCTCCTTCTCCGAAACCGTCATCGGCAGACTTTATATAATCTCCTGCGAAAGATTGAGACGAATTTGTCTCCCCTTCGCTGAAGATGGTTTCGCCCTCATCTTCCATAGATAATCCAAATCCGCTGAAAGATGGACGTGTAGCATCGCTTGATGGCCATGCTTGGGCAAATATATTTGTTGATAATAATATTATTACAACTGAAATAAATAGATGCTTTTTCATGTTCACTGTGTTTATCTGTTATTTCATTAGACTCTATAAATAGAGTTTCTATATGTTCTAATTTCAGTTTGCAAAGTTAATAGTAAAAAAGTATATAAACAAATTTAATTGAAACTATTTTTAAAATAAATTATATTTTTCTTGTTTGATTTATAGGAGATTAATTATAAAGGCTATTGGTAAAGCCTCTTGATATTATTATAATATTTCAAAATAGATTTTTTCGTTTTTGCTTATCATATTGATAATTCTCTCTTTTGTTGGAGGATTGTCGAATATGCCAAAAATTGAAGAGCCAGAACCAGACATTGAAGCATATGTTGCCCCATTTGAGTATAGTAGTTCTTTAATCTCTTTTAATCTTGTATATTTTTTAAACAGAGAATCTTCAAAGTCGTTCTTTAGGAAATATTTCCATTCTGAAATAGGAAGTTTTATAATGTCTCTTATATCTTTATCGCTTTTTTGAGGAGTAATTCCCGAATAAGCCTCTGCGGTTGATATTGCAATATCGGGTTTTACAAGAACAAGATATTTTCCTCTCAAATCCAAATCAATCATTGAAAAGTCTGTCCCTATTCCTTCGGCATACATGGGTGTGTTGTATAAAAAGAATGGGCAATCAGCTCCTATTGAAGCTGCAACTTTATGTAGCTCCTCAATGCTTATTTTTAGGGAAAATAATTCGTTTAGGGCGTTTAGTGTAAATGCGGCATCTGCTGAGCCTCCTCCAAGCCCGGCTGCAAATGGAATATTCTTTTTTAATACAACCGAAATATTTGGTAATGAGTATCTTTGAGCTATGGCTCTGTATGCTTTTTCTACGAGATTTTGTTTTCCGTCATTCGCCATTCCTATTACCTCTAACTCAAAAAAATTGTTGTTAGATGATGGTGTAATCTCCAATATGTCATAAATGGGAATGGGGTAAAATAGAGTCTCTATATTGTGGTATCCATCTTCTCTTTTTGAGACAATGTTCAGACCTAAATTTATTTTGGCATTCGGAAAAAGTATCATCTTTAAAAGCTAAAAATATCCGATGCGAAGATACTAATTTTATTTGAAGAGTTTGTATAAAATCTTCTATTCTTATTCGTAAATTTAAAAAATAATATAAATTATATATGTATAATTGATATATAAGTATTACTTTTGTATCGTTAAATAAATACACATATGCTATGAAAATCTTTTTGATTATTTATGAGATATTTATAATGCTTCCATTGCTATTGCTTATTACTATATTGACAACATCAACGGTAATAATAGGTGGTATTTTGGGAGATGCATCATTTTGGGGGTATTATCCGCCTAAAATATGGTCAAAATTATTTTGTTGGATATCTCTTGTGAGAGTAGAAGTTAAGGGGCGTGAAAATATAAAAGACGATGAGTCTTATGTTTTTGTGGCAAATCATCAAGGGGCATATGATATATTTTTGATATATGGTTATTTAAACCATAATTTTAAATGGATAATGAAGCATACACTTCGTAAAGTTCCTATGGTAGGGAAAGCATGCGAAGCGGCAAAACATATATTTGTTGACAGAACAAATCCTAAAGGAATCAAGCGTACGATAGAGGAGGCTAAAAAAACTCTGCAGGGCGGAATGTCTGTGGTTGTTTTTCCGGAGGGAACTCGCTCATCTGACGGTAAAATAAAAAAATTTAAACGAGGAGCATTTCAGTTGGCGGTTGATTTGAATATGCCTGTTGTACCCCTTACTATAAATGGCTCATATAGAATTTTATCAAAGAACTCCTTTATGGTAAATCCCGGTAAATTAACACTTCAAATACATGAGCCTATTCTGCCTCCCGCCGAAGGTTACGATATGGATAAATTAGTAGAAGAGAGTTATCAGAAAGTAGCCTCTGCGTTAGACGATAAAGCATAACTTTTGTATAAAAATAATTATAAAATTGCGTTGATTGGCTAAAAATATTACTTTTGCATCGCAAAAATAAGATTGTCCATTGGTGTAATGGTAGCACATCAGATTCTGGCTCTGCCAGTGGGGGTTCGAGTCCCTCATGGACAACATTAAGAGTGAGTTTTGAAGTGAACCCCAAAGTTTGGACAAAAAACTTTGGGGTTTATTTTATGCGAAAGAAACACGATTATTCAGCATTGCTAAAATATATGCATATGCTTAAAGAAGGTTATTCCATCAGTTACATCCATACCACTTATGG
>JAGBHI010000066.1 GCA_017935575.1 Bacteroidales bacterium
AAGCATATAACTCAATTTAAACCTCTTGAGAATCTTATATTCTGTAAATTCTTGGAAAATCGGGGTTTTATGGAATATCAAAATCTAGCAGCTTAAAAAAGAAGCTGTGTCTTTTTTATTTGTATTTTGACACAGCCTCTTTTTAGTAGCGGAGGCCGGACTCGAACCGACGACCTTCGGGTTATGAGCCCGACGAGCTACCACTGCTCCACCCCGCAATATCTCTTTTGCGAGTGCAAAGGTATAATCATTTATTTAAATAACCAAATATTTGGGCAACTTTTTGTCAAATAAACAAATAAAATTGCCCAATATAATCATTACATCTCTATTAATTAAGCATTTAACGCTTGTTCAATGTCAGCAATAATATCATCAATATTTTCAATACCAACCGACAAGCGTATAAGATCGGGGCGAACGCCGGCCTCAATTAATTGTTCATCGCTTAATTGACGGTGAGTATGACTTGCCGGGTGCAAAACACATGTCCTTGCATCAGCAACATGAGTTACTATAGCAACAAATTTAAGAGAATCCATAAATTTAATCGACTCATCTCTACCGCCCTTTAGTCCAAATGAAATAACACCACATGAACCATTAGGCATATATTTTTTAGCTAACTCATAATATTTATTATCTGGCAAACCACAATAGTTTACCCATGCAACTTTATCATTATTTGAAAGATACTCTGCCACTTTTTGTGCATTACTGCAATGGCGAGGCATTCTTAAATGAAGAGTCTCCAAACCTATATTCAATAAGAATGCATTTTGAGGGCTCTGAATACTTCCCAAATCACGCATTAATTGAGCTGTTGCTTTAGTGATATATGCACCTTTACCAAATGCTTTTGTATAAGTTAAGCCATGATATGACTCATCAGGAGTACATAATCCTGGGAATTTATCGGCATATTTATCCCAATCAAAATTACCACTATCAATAATACAGCCACCCACACAAGTAGCATGACCGTCCATATATTTAGTAGTTGAGTGAACAACTATATCTGCACCCCACTCAAAAGGACGGCAATTAATTGGCGTTGGGAAAGTATTATCAACTATCAAAGGAACCCCATTCTTATGAGCAACACGAGCAAATTTTTCAATATCCAAAACCTCTAACGAAGGATTTGAAATTGTCTCTCCAAACAGAGCCTTTGTATTTGGTTTAAACGCAGCATTAATCTCCTCTTCCGATGCATCGGGCGAAATAAATGTAACCTCAATGCCCAATTTTTTCAATGTTACGGCAAACAAGTTAAATGTTCCGCCGTATATGGCAGATGAACAAACAAAGTGATCACCAGCTTGGCAAATATTAAATATTGCATAGAAATTTGCAGCCTGTCCCGAAGAGGTTAACATTGCTGCAACTCCACCCTCTAATGCAGCAATCTTAGCAGCTACAGCATCATTTGTTGGATTTTGGAGACGAGTATAAAAATAACCACTATCTTCCAAATCAAACAAACGTGCCATTTGTTCACTTGTATCATATTTAAATGTTGTACTCTGATATATAGGCAAAACTCTTGGTTCTCCTTTTTTAGGTGTCCACCCTGCTTGTACGCAAAGTGTTTCAAGATTTAATTTTTGTGACATAATTCATTTATTTATATTTTGCAAAGGTACTAAAATTTAATTTTCTATATCATTATATAAATATAAATTAATCTAAATTTTAATTTATAAATTAAATATTAAAACCATTACTAATTAAATCTGTTTTTATAATAAAAACACTATTATGACAAAATCAAAATTCAAATTTATAATACCATCAATAATAGGTATTATAGTATGTTTTGCTATAGGATTTACGGCAAAACATATACAAACATCTTCTCTTGAAACATGGTATCCTCTTTTAGAGAAATCATCTTTAACGCCACCAAGTATAGCATTCCCTATTGCATGGGGTATTATATATTTGCTTACAGGAGCATCAATAGGGTTTATATGGAACAGTACATCTGCATTTAGAGGTAGCGCAATAGTACTTTTTGTCACACAACTATTTCTTAACTTCTTTTGGAGTATCACATTCTTTTATATGCAATCTCCTGCATTAGGATTTATAAACATAATTCTGCTTGACATTGCAGTAATAATGTATATGAGCCGATGTCGTTACATAAATCGCATAGCATATTGGTTAAATATACCATATATAGTTTGGTTGTGTTTAGCTACCTATTTAAACGGATATATAATGTTGTTCTATTAACTATAAAAAAGAGTCCCTGAAAGCATAGCACCTCAGGGACTCTACAAATTATTTAATCAAATTATTTTTTTATCAACTTCAAAGTTCTTGCAACGCCTGAGTTAGTATCCTTTAATTTAACCAAATATATACCACTCTCTCCGTCAACAGGAACCTGATAAATCTCACCTACCGAAGCATTAAAGGTTATACTGTTCATCAAACGACCGGCATTATCATAAATTTCAGCTATGTATATACCAGAAGTTTCAAATGTTACATACAACTCCTCTTCAAATGGATTAGGATATACTTTTGCTTCATTTGATTGAGAATCTTCAATTCCCATCTCTGTAACATGAACATATATTGATTTTGATGCTTTACCCCAACCATTCTCAAGAATCAATTCAGCCACATAATCTCCTTCATCTGAATATACGACACTTGCCGAACCTGCTTTTCCATCACCTTCAGAACTTAACAATACAGTTCCGGGTATTTTCCATGTAGGCAAGGTAGTAATCTTATATTTATCACCTGCAATAAATGGAGCACCTGGAGCAAATGCGGGATCTAACAATGCAAATTTTCCTGCTTCATTTTTCTCCCAAACTCCGGCTGTTTGATATCTTCCATCTAACGTATTATCAGGCACACTACTTGGCATTGAATAGTCGCTATTAGCATCATTTTCAAAATCCCAATAACCTATCAATTCAGTAGGAGCACTACCTGTTAAATGACTCATTGAAGTTTTAACCTCAGCTGCTGTAAGTTCTTTTTTATACAAACGTACTTCATCAATTGTAGCATCTAATGCTGCACGATTAGCAGCTTTACCACCAATCATAATCTTATTGGTTGTTCTCCATGAGAATATATAATCACCATCAGCTACTTTTCCGGAACCTACAAGTTTTCCATTAACATAAAGAGCCAATGTTCTGTTTGAAGTATAACCCATTACCATGGCAATATGATACCAAGTATCTGTTTTAAACTCAAACTCATCAGAGATAGGTACTGAAATTCCAGCATTCATAGAACCTGAACGATATTGGAATTCAAATTTATTTTCAGGATCAATCATACTCCATATATATCCCCAATCACTTGAAGGCCAAACATCTCCATCACTACGAACATTCAAGAATTGTGTTCCATCTTGCTCATGATTTAAGTTATTAATATATATCCAAAATGTCAAAGAGAACGGAGTATTACTAGTAAATGCTAAATTATCTGCCGAAATACCAAAAGCCTTTTCTTGAAGAGCTAAACCTCGAGAAACTGTTCCATCTGCATCTTCTCTACCTACGTAAGCGAAATTTGAAGATGTTTCAGGCATAGCAAAAGCATTTACTTCGTCACCATTCAAAGTGAACGATTCAATAAGAGGCATAGCTCCTACAGCAGCAGGAGATATTTGAATTTTACCTCTATAAATTTCAGTTATTCCATCTTGTGTTAAATATAGGTCATATATACCCTCTTCGCTTAACGATGTAGTAAATGAAGTAGCATTAAATGTACCTTTAACAGCATCATTCTCCGAAGCCTTTATCACCCATGTTGCTGCAGCGTGAGTTGGGTCATCAAAAGCAACAGTAAACTCTTCGTTAGCTTTAATTATTGGTTTATCAATTGAGAAACCTTCAACTGTTTTATTTTGAGGAGCAGAAATAAAATTACCCCAAGCAGTTGCCGATTCATTTTTACCATCAAGAGATACAGCAGCAACACCAATACGGATTTTACCTCCTTTATCCAAATCGTACGGAGCACCTACAACGTATGCAGCCCACGATGTAGTTGTTGTACATAATACAGGATCACAACCTTCCTGTTGAGTATAAATTTTATAATACCATGTATCAACATCACTATTATAAATAGGATCGTATGTTTGACGGGTACCTGTAAAGTTATGCGACATATCAAAGATTATCTTCATATCAATACCTTTATAGGTACGAGCCATAGCTTTTGATAAAGATACGGTAGGAGTTCCCGGAGTATTAGCAGTTCCACGAGTAATAGAAATTTCACCAATTAACACTTTAAAATCTGAAGATGTATTTTGGAATTTCAAGCCAAGAAGTGCCAATGTTTGACCATATACCTTAAAACCTCTATTATTTATAGTGATTGTTTTGGTTTGCCAATCACTTGAGAAACTTGCAGAAGAATTAATAGTTGCTGAAACCTCTGTAGTAGGAGCATTTTCGGTTGAACCAGTCAAATATATTGAACCTGTACCAGATATAACTTTATAACGAACAACAACTTTATCACCACTTACAAGCGGATATTTAGTTTTAAACAATTGCAAATATGCTTTATCGGTCGCACCTGAAATTTGCAAACAAGAACCACCAAACCATGCATCATTCCAAGTAAATTCAGCTGTCAAATCAGTTGAGGCATCTGAAGCATTTTTACCCATAAAGTTTTTTGTCCACCACCAACGCCAAGTTGGTAAATGATCTTGCATACCAATATTGTACCATTCGTTATTAAAGGTAGTAATACCTTCATAATTAAAGAAAGTTCCGTTACCAAGGTTGAAATAAGTTACAAATGGGTCGGTTGACAAATCGCCTCCATCTTGAGGAGTCAAACTGCTGCGTGCAGTAATAAAACTTGAGAAACCATGAAAATCTGTAGCTTTTGAAGTGTGGCACAAACGAGTACCAATTTCAGGAGTATTAACAGGGTTATAAGAAGAGCCTGTAAATACATTCTCACTAATTAGCTGATAAGTTTGTTGAACCTTTTGAGGAGACGAACCATTCTCACCACGGAACTCATACATCATATTCATATTATGAGCACCCCATAAACCAACAGAGATATTATAGTTTACAAGGTCCGGCCAACGAGCTGAACTTGAACCTTGAAAGTCCATTCCGGCATATACATCAAAAGATGAACGTCCTGAAAAAGAGTTAGCAGTAGATTCAGATGTAGCCAAATATGTTGAATTAAAACCATAATTCATAAAATAGGCATTACTTGTGGGGTTACCGTTATAGTGGAACCAATCTTTATTACCTGCATTAAGAGCAAGACTACCACCACAGCTACCATCATTTGTCATCAAAGAGTACCAACAGTTATGGAAAGTTCCCATATTATATTGGTCCTTATCACGGAAGCAACTTGATAAGAAGTTTTTCATAGCTGTTTCAAAGTTTACTCCCGAAACTGTTCCACTAAAAGAAAACTCAGAGTTAAATCCGATACCATCAATTCCGTAATAGCGCAAATACTTCAAGAATTTAGATGAACCGCCATCAATCAAAGCCTTAAAGTTTGCTCCGTGAGGAACTTGATCGGGCGATATATATGCAGCCCAAGGTACCGATGCCAATGTTGATGTTACAACTCCGTTTTTATGGCAAATATCCAACATGGCTGCAGGCATACGAACCATAGGAGCAGTCCAGTTACCGTAAATGTCGGTATAACTCCACATTGAATAAACCTCGCTACCATAAAAATATGTAGGTAACGCATTCCAACCATCGCAACCTATAGGACACCACCATAATAATTTACGGTTTGGATTTAACGATGTCTTAACCTGTGTTTCTGTAAAAATAAATCTTTGACGAGGCTTCACACGAGAGATAAAAAATTGCTCATTCTCAGCTGCCTCCGAATCAAGACCTTCGTACAACGCCTTAGTACCTATCTCGCTCTCACTAAGAGCATTATAAGCTGTACTCCACTCTGTATCTGCTGCATAATCAACGTATTTGGCATGAGAAGGAGCTGTCTGAGCAAAAGTTCCCATTGCCATTGTAGCAAATACACCAACTAAAAAAATTAATTTCTTCATATAAACCTATTTTATTGTTGTTTTATATTAATTTCTAATTTAAAAAAAGCTACTCCATAAGTTTACGATAACGAGGACGTTTAGGTTCAATATTACCAAGACGCATCTTCTTATTCTCCTCATACTCCGAATAGCTTCCCTCAAAGAAGAATACCTCAGAGTTGCCCTCAAAAGCAAGAATATGAGTACAAATACGGTCAAGGAACCAACGGTCGTGCGATACAACTACAGCACAACCTGCAAAGTTTTCCAAACCCTCTTCCAATGCACGTAATGTATTAACATCAATATCGTTGGTTGGCTCGTCAAGCAACAATACATTACCCTCTTCTTTCAACGCCAAAGCAAGGTGTAAGCGGTTACGCTCTCCACCCGAAAGCACTCCGGCTTTCTTCTCTTGGTCAGCACCTGTAAAGTTAAAGCGAGAAAGGTATGCACGAGCATTAATATCTTTACCACCCATACGTATAGTCTCAACACCTTGTGAAATTATCTGATAAACGCTCTTATCGGGGTCAATATCTTTATGCGATTGGTCAACGTAAGCAACTTTAACGGTTTCTCCAACTTCAAAGTTACCTTTATCAGCCTTTTCGCTACCTGTTATAAGGCGGAAAAGAGTTGTTTTACCAGCACCATTGGGACCAATTACACCAACAATACCATTAGGGGGTAACATAAAGTTAAGATTGTCAAACAGAAGTTTATCGCCAAAGGCTTTAGCAACATCAACAGCCTCAATAACCTTATTACCCAAACGAGGTCCGTTAGGTATAAATATTTCAAGTTTCTCTTCGCGCTCCTTTTGGTCTTGGTTAAGAAGTTTATCGTATGAGTTCAAACGAGCTTTACCTTTAGCCTGACGAGCTTTGGGAGTCATATTAATCCACTCCAACTCACGTTCAAGAGTTTTGCGACGTTTACTTGCCTGTTTCTCCTCTTGCTCCATACGTTTAGTCTTTTGCTCAAGCCAAGAGGTGTAGTTTCCTTTCCAAGGTATTCCCTCACCGCGGTCAAGTTCAAGAATCCAACCTGCAACATGGTCAAGGAAGTAACGGTCGTGAGTAATAGCAATTACCGTACCGGGATATTGATTAAGATGTTGCTCTAACCAATCAATTGATTCAGCATCTAAGTGGTTGGTTGGCTCATCAAGCAATAGCACATCTGGTTGTTGCAACAATAGGCGACACAACGCTACACGGCGTCGCTCACCACCCGAAAGAGTTCCTGCTTTTTGGTCTTCGGGCGGACAACGGAGAGCGTCCATAGCACGTTCCAATTTGCTATCAATATTCCAAGCATCAGTAGCATCAATCATATCTTGTAGCTCTGCCTGACGTTGGAATAACTTATCCATCTTATCAGCATCTTCGTAATATTCAGGAAGACCGAATTTTTCATTTATCTCCTCATACTCTTTTAGAGTATCCATAATAGGTTGCACACCCTCTTGAACAATCTCTTTAACAGTTTTCTCATCATCTAATTGAGGTTCCTGAGGTAGATAACCTACAGAATAACCGGGAGAGAAAACAACCTCTCCTTGATATGAGTTATCCAATCCTGCAATAATCTTAAGCAGGGTTGATTTACCTGAACCGTTAAGACCTATTATACCAATCTTTGCACCATAAAAGAACGATAGGTAAATATTTTTCAGAACTTGTTTTTGAGGTGGATATGTTTTGCTGACACCCACCATTGAAAAGATAATCTTTTTATCGTCTGCCATATTATATTTATTTAAATTTCAATATAATTTATAAATATACATTATGTTTGCGAAGATAATATTTTTTATTGGGTTTTTCACTATCTTTGTATCAGAAACAGAAATAAATATGAGATCAAACAAGCTACTATTTGCAGGCGGAGCAATGTTATCGGCATTAAGCGCATGCACTCCTACCAAAGAGGAGAAGCCTCTTAATATCATATATATAATGACCGACGACCACACCCGTCAAGCAATGGGTTGTTACGGATATGATTATGCAAAAACACCTAACTTAGACCGCATAGCCAATGAGGGTGTAATCTTTAGCAATAGTTACGTAGCCAACTCGCTAAGTGGTCCAAGCCGTGCATGTATGCTAACAGGAAAGCATAGCCATGCAAATGGGTTTACAAACAATATTGATTCATATTTTGACAATAGTCAGCAAACCTTTCCCAAACTGCTACAAAAAGCAGGATATCAAACAGCCATAGTAGGCAAATGGCATCTACATTCAGTACCCACCGGATTTGACCATTGGGAGATACTTAACGGACAAGGAGAGTATTTTAACCCCCAATTTATCACCAATGGCGATACTACAGTTTGCGATGGATATGTAACAAACTTAATAACCGATAAAAGTATTGATTGGCTTGAGAACAAGAGAGAAGAGGATAAACCATTCTGCTTATTGGTGCATCATAAAGCCATACACCGCAATTGGATGGCTGACACTTGCAACCTAAAAGCATACGAAGATGTAGTTTTTCCATTACCCGATAACTTTTACGATACATACAAAGGACGAGTTGCAGCAAAAGAGCAAGAGATGGATATCAAAACCAACGATATGGATTTGATATATGACCTTAAAATGTATCGTCCAGGACTTGAGAGTCGCCTACGCCAAAACTATATAACCGATGACGGCAAACACGGATTATATGGCACAATGAACGAAGCCCAACGTAAAGCGTGGGACGCACACTACACTCCGATAATAGACAAATTTTATGCCTCAAATCTTAAAGGCAAGGAGCTATACGAATGGAAGTATCAAAGATACATGAAGGACTATATGAAGACCGTAAAATCGTTAGATGACAATGTAGGACGTCTGCTTGCCTACTTGGAGGAGAACGATTTATTAGACAACACGCTAATAATATACACATCAGACCAAGGTTTTTATATGGGCGAACATGGTTGGTTTGACAAACGATTTATGTATGACGAATCGTTTAGCACTCCGTTAATTATGCGTATGCCAAAAGGATATGAACGACGCGGAGAGATAACCGACCTTGTTCAAAACATCGACTACGCGCCAACAATACTTGATATTGCAGGATCAGATATACCCGACGACATACAAGGAGTATCAATGCTACCCATATTAAAGAGCGAAAACAATAAGATGGAGCGCAAAGCATTATATTACCATTTTTACGAATACCCTGCAGAACATGCAGTAAAAAAACATTATGGAATATACGATGGCAGATATAAGCTAATACATTTTTATGACGATATTGATGTTTGGGAGTTATACGACAGGGCAACAGACCCCAAAGAGATGACAAACGTATATAATAACCCCGAATATAGCAATATAATTGTTAAACTAAAACAAGAGTTAAAAGAGTTACAGATTGAATATAACGACCCAATTTTAGAGCGTTACCCTCTATAAATTTAGGGTAGGTATGTTACGAGTAGGGGCGGATTATCGCTTTTAATTTTACGGGGCACCTCCCCTACTCGCACATTTTATATAAACACGGGTGCTTATTCAAGTAATTGATTAACGCTCTCTGATAATAGAACAATAATGTTATATTTTTGTTCATTAAGAAAATGATGTTTTTATGGAATTAAATAATTTACATGGCTTGCTGATAGGCATTAGCACCTTTTTAATTATAGGACTTTTTCACCCAATAGTAATAAAAGCAGAATACTATTTGGGAACAAAAAGTTGGTGGATATTTTTAGTAATGGGTATTATCGGGTGCGTAGCATCAATACTATGCGATAACCTTACAATATCAGCACTATTGGGAGTATTTTCGTTCTCATCGTTCTGGAGCATTAAAGAGGTGTTTGAGCAACGTAAAAGAGTTGAAAAAGGGTGGTTTCCTGAAAACCCTAATCGTAAGAAATAACTTATAGATAATGATAACTGCATCTGTTGTAACATATAATACCGATATTGAGGAGTTAAACAACTGCCTTGCTGACATTGAGGCATCAATGATAGAGCGAGTATATGTTATTGACAACTCAAGCAGAGATTATATTGAACAAGCCTGCAAAGGTTTTGACAAAGCAGAATATATACCATCAGAAAACAGAGGCTTTGGAGCAGGGCACAATATTGCCATACGCGAAGCAATGGCTAAGGGTAGCAAGTATCATATTGTAATGAATAGCGACATCACTTTCAAAAGTTCTGCAATAGAGGTGCTATACAACTATATGAACAGCAACCCCGATGTTGCACAGGCACAACCTAAAATTGTATATCCCAACGGAGAGATACAATACACCTGCCGACTACTACCAACACCCGCAAACCTTATTTTCAGACGTTTCTTACCAACGAGTTGGTGCAAGAAGATGGACGATAGGTATCTGCTTAAAAACAGAGACTTAACAAAAGAGATGAATATCCCCTATCATCAAGGAAGTTTTATCTTTTTCAGGACAGAGTGCTTTAAAAAGATAGGGTTGTTTGACGAACGCTTTTTTATGTACCCCGAGGATATTGATATTACCCGCCGAATGCATAAGTATTACCGCACAATGTACGTACCTTACACAACAATTATACACAACCACAGAGCAGAATCATATAAAAACAGAAAGATGCTTAAAATACATATCATAAATATGATAAAGTATTTCAATAAGTGGGGCTGGGTGTTTGATAAGGAACGCCGAGAGTGGAATAAGAAGTTTAGTTGTTAGTTGAGAAAAGTAGGCTTGTTAATTATAAAAATTATAACTATTTTTGTATTGATATAGTATTCTTAAATTGTAAATAAATTATATGAATAATAGATATTTGATACCATATATTAATGCATGTATAAGAGCATTTGCAAAACGATTTAAGATATCAGCAAAAGCAGCTTTTGAATACCTTTATAATTTTAAAGGCATTGACTTTTTATTGGAATTTTACGATATTGAACACCTACAATCAATTGATGATGCTGTTGACGATTTAGTAATATATTGTTCAAATAATGGAGGAACATTAAAATGAAACTATATCACGGAACGAATATAGATTTTAAAGATATTGATTTAACAAAATCAAATAAGTATAAGGATTTTGGACAAGGTTTTTACCTAACAGATATTCGTTCACAAGCAGAACAACTCGCAATAAAAAAATCTCGATTATTTGGAGGAGAGCCCATAGTTCAAGTGTATGAAATTAATGAAACTCTATTAGAAAGCGACAATTTAAATATCTTAAAGTTTGAAAACCCAAATACTGAATGGGCTGAATTTATATTTAAGAATAGAAATAGAGAGTACAATTATACTCATGATTATGATATAGTAATTGGTCCTATCGCAAACGATGGAGTAGCATACCTCCTTGGAAGATACGAAGAAGGGACTCTCTCTATTGAAGATTTAAGCAAAGAACTTACATTCAGAGAACTCAATAGTCAATACTTCTTTGGAACAAAAAAATCGCTTAAGTTGCTTACAAGATTATGATACCTCAGAATCAAACTGATTTTTTAACAAATCGCATTGTTGATAAACTCACAGAGTTTATTGTTAATGACTATGATATTGAAATTACGTCAGCATTAAAGATTGTATATCAATCAAAGATATATCAACTTCTACAAGATAAAGATGGTGACTTATATTCACAAAGTCCATCTTATATATACGAACTTCTTAAGCCAGAGATTGATAAAGAAGTTTAGTTGTTAGCATTATTAGACAAATTAGCCCAAATAGTAAAAGGTTGTAACGCGCAGTATTACGTTACAACCTTTTGCTTATTATTGAGTGTTATTCTAAAAACTGACAGCTAATAGCTGATAACTACAAAACTACTTTTTGTGCATTGTTTTCGGTTACTACAATGTATATACCTTTGGGTAATATTATTTGAGCATAGCCATTTACATAGATATCTTTTACAACTTGTCCCGAAAGGTTTACGATGCGGAGATTACCATAGTAATTGTTAATCTCTAGTCCATTTCCTGCAATAACTTTAATATCAGTTGTTGATATCTCTGTATCCTCTACACCTGTAAACTCACTCTCTATGAAGTTAGTAAAATTCTTCCATTCAGGAGCTGCTTGATATGCACTTTTTGAGCCAACAGGGATATATACAGGAATAGTAGTATCTACATCTAAGAATGCATCTATATCACACTCAGCAGGGGTAGAACTTAATGAATATATTTCTTCTAATCCTATACACCCAACAAAGGCAAATGCTCCTATTGTTTCTATACCTGTTCCAATAATCAACTCTTTTAATCTTACACAATCTTCAAAAGCAGCTTCTCCTATTTTTTTTAACGAATTGGGAAAATATATATTACTAATCCTTGAACAATTATTAAATGCTTCTTCTCCTATCTCCTCAACTTTTTTAGGTAAAATTACAGATGTTAATGTTGTACACCCTTTAAAGGCTTCTTTAGAGATAGTCTTTACACAAAACAATCTATTGTCATAGTTTACATAAGTTGGAATAACTATTGATCCCCTATATACTTCTGTTCCTGCTACAAATTCAACTTCTCTATTATAATATTTTTCAAATGTGGGGATATTATATGTTAACTCAATATTATCATCATTTAGTGCGGTAAAGGTTAATGGGAAAAGTGATAAGATATTATTTAATCCATTCCAAGTCGTACCATAAGATTGACTTGCAACATAAACAGGTATAGATTTATTTACCCCATAAAATATATTTTTCCCACATACTGGCGGTGTTGCATTAAATATATAAATTTCTTCTAATCCTCTACAGCCCGAAAACGCTCCATCTCTTATCGTGGCAACGCTAATCGGTATTGTAATCTTTGAAAGTGTTGAGCAATTATTAAATGCATATTTTTCAATTATAGAGACACTACTTGGTATTTTATACTCTCCTTGAATTGTTTGAAGACAATAAATTAATTTTGTTTTATTTTTATTATATAAAACACCATTCAGTGAAGTATAATTTGTATTATATTCATCAACATTAATATATTCTAACGGGCAGTCAGAGAAAGCTTTTACTCCTATTGATGTTACATTTTTCGGAATTGTAATTGATGTCAATGATGAATTATAAAAAACTGAATCACCGATAAAAGTAACACTTTCAGGAATAATTATTGAAGAGAGACCTTTGCATCCTGAAAATAGGCTATTAGATATTTTTTTAACCTTATTACCAATTGTAACAGAGTTTAAAGTATTAATATCATTAAATGGAGAATATGAATTATAATATGAAAGACATTCTAAATCTCGTCCTAAATAAAGATTTTGTATATTCAATTTTCTCCAATCATCAGCCCAATAACCATCAAAAATATCTGACTTAAATATTAATGTTTCATCACTATCTTCAATTTCAATATTTATCAAATTATCACAGCGGTAAAAAGCACAAGGACTTATATATTTTACATTTTCAGGTATTGTTATTGATGTAATATTTTGACAACCTTCAAAAAGCAAATCTGGAATATCAGTAACTTTCTCCCCAATAGTTACTGAACTTAATGTTGTTATTTGATAGAAAGGTGTATTTGTATAAATATATCCGCCAATATCATAATTTTCAGCAGTAGATATATTTCTACCTATATATAAATTTTCTAATATAGTATTTTCAAATATATCTTTTCCATAGCTCTTTATATGCTCATAATAATATCCTCCATTACAGGATATGCAATTATATAATTCTTCATAATCAATAAAGTATAAAGGTCCAAATAATAGAGAATTATCTCCGTCTTCTATTATAAATTCTTTTAGATTTGAACAACCATAAAATGCTCCAGAACCTATTTTTTTTACACTATTGGGTATGGTTATAGAGATTAAATTTGAACAATCTGTAAAAGCCTCGTCCTCAATATTAGTAACACTATTGGGAATAGTAATTGAAGTCAAATTGCTACAACCTGAAAATGTATTATCGCCTATTGTGGTAACACTATTGGGGATAGTAATTGAGGTCAAATTGCTACAACCTGAAAATGCATTATCGCCTATTTCCGTGACACTACTGGGTATAGTAATTGAAGTCAAATTGCTACAACCTGAAAATGCATTATCGCCTATTTCCGTGACACTACTGGGTATAGTAATTGAAGTCAAATTGCTACAACCTGAAAATGCAAAACCTGCTATTTTTTGTATATTATCAGGTATTATATATGTATTAGAAGGCATCATACCTTTGTATTTATATAAAGTACTACCAAAACAAACTATTCCATTAGGTTGATTGTCATACCATTTTGTACTAACAAATGCGCTATCGCCTATTGAGGTAACATTTTCAGAAATAGTAATTGAAGTCAAATTGCTACAACCTGAAAATGCATTATCGCCTATTGTGGTAACTTTTTCTGGTATAGTAATTGAGGTCAAATTGCTACAACCTGAAAATGCATTATCGCCTATTGTGGTAACTTTTTCTGGTATAGTAATTGAGGTCAAATTGCTACAACCTGAAAATGCATTATCGCCTATTTCCGTGACACTACTGGGTATAGTAATTGAAGTCAAATAGCTACAACCTGAAAATGCATTATCGCCTATTGAGGTAACAGGATATCCATCTATATATGAAGGTATAACTATATCTTCTCTATAATTACCAAGCTCATAATAATAAATAATTTTAACATTATTAGAATAAGGAGAAGTGTATGAATATCCGTAACAACTACAAGCATTCAGAGAATCATAATATTCATGATATACGTATTCATTTCCAAGAACTAAAATATTAGATGAACAAATACAAAGTATTAATAAAAGCAATAGCTTTAAGTTTAAGTAAAATTTTTTCATAATTATTCTATTTTTGTTATTGTATATTTAAAATTTGGAGAGTGATTATCAATCGCATAATCAAACCATAATATTTTATATTTACCTTTAAGATTTAACGGAGGAAACTTATCTTTTAATGCAAATTCATTACCTGTTTGTGTGTGTTCCCAAACAAGGACTCCATTTATTTCCCTTCCATTATAAATCTTAAATAGTTGATATGAAGAGTGTCTATTTTTATTTATCTGATTGTAATATATAGGCTCATTTGTGAGCATCATTGCAAATCCTTTCCCAAATTTTTTGTCTTTTTCTTTTATATCTTCAATTCGTGATATATCTTTTATATAAGCATAACAGCCTAAATTTACCGCTCCATGATTTGCTAAATGAATTTCTTCTTTATTAAAATCAGAAATTGCTGCACTTTTGGTTTTATATTTGAGTTCTATGGGATAGTGCTTGTCTTCATAATTTACCCATATATCAATATAATAAA
Source organism: Bacteroidales bacterium (assembly GCA_017935575.1). GTDB lineage: Bacteria > Bacteroidota > Bacteroidia > Bacteroidales > G3-4614 > Caccoplasma_A. The sequence goes on from JAGBHI010000066.1 coordinate 15,358, forward strand.
CTTCATTATTTATAGTTACCGGACGTTCTAATCTGATTTCTGCTTTAGGTAAAATTTTATGTAATTCCCATGCAAATTCAAATTGCAAATCTGCTTCGGAATAAAAAACTCTACGTTTTAATTTTAAAATTTCCAATACTTTTTTAATATATTCTTCCATATGTTTGTGTTTAATGAATTATCATTGTATGTATTCAAAAAACGAATATATCATACACACAAATCCTTACTTAAAGGTTATTTGTTATAGTTCTATGAAGCTTTGATTTTTCGTTTACTGCGAATGCAGAGAGTGAAAGTGTCAAGGTTCAAAGGACTATCTGTATAAGTTTCGTCCTTTGCCTTATAAAAAAAGAAAGGCGCAGACGGTACTCTATTTCTGCTGATAGGTCCTAGGAAAACCTTGCTAAAGAGAATAGATACAACAGCCTACGCCAAGCCCATATGTATAGACTTGCGGTGCGTTTGTTTTCTCTTAGCATTTGAATTTCCTAGGTTCATCAGCGAGATAAACAAACACTTAAGTGTTTATTTGTTATGTCAGATGCAAATATATGAATATTTTTAATAATTAAAAATACTTTTCTTTACATTTATTTACAAAATAAACACTTTGTAGGCTGTTGCATTGCAAAATTAGATAACTTACAGCTAACTACTGATAACTTTTGATACTCTTTTCTGCGGACATGGCAGGCATTTTTAGGTAATTACATTGTAATTAAAATTGACTAAATGTCAATTTGTGCCTTAAAATGGGGCATACAAGGTATTTGCTTTAGCAAATAGGATTAACTGAATGTTAATCCGACCGCAGTATGGGGGAGCATAACTCCTATGCGACGGAGGAAATCAGTGCTCTGCACGACGGAGATATTAACTCCTATGCGACGGAGTGGTGTCCGAAAAAACAAGGAATAATAAATAGTTATTAGAGCCTTTATTTGCTAAAAACTGCGGACAGAGCGTGCTCTGTCCCTACTTGCTTGCTTGCAGAATTTTGCACCTAAAATTATCTGATTATCAATGTCTTAATGTAGGGACACAGCACTATGTTCGAAAAAAAGCAACCAAAAATCAGGGATAATACATACAAAAGGTTGTAACGCGCAGTATTACGTTACAACCTCTTGCTTATTATTGTGTGTTATTCTAAAAACTACCCGTAGGGCATTTTAAGGTAATTACAAAGTAATTAAAATTGACTAAATGTCAATTTGTACCTTAAAATGGGGCATACAAGGTATTTGCTTTAGCAAATAGGATTAACTGAATGTTAATCCGACCGCAGTATGGGGGAGCATAACTCCTATGCGAAGGAGGAAATCAGTGCTCTGCACGACGGAGATATTAACTCCTATGCGACGGAGTGGTGCCCGAAAAAACAAGGAATAATAAATAGTTATTAGAGCCTTTATTTGCTAAAAACTGCGGACAGAGCGTGCTCTGTCCCTACTTGCTTGCTTGCAAACTCTGTGTATATTTTCCGAAAGAACCAACCAAAATCAGGGATAATACATACAAAAGGTTGTAACGCGCAGTATTACGTTACAACCTCTTGCTTATTATTGTGTGTTATTCTAAAAACAACCCCGAAGGGGCGACACTTGTGCCGACAACTAACAACTAAAAACTGACAGCTAATAGCTGATAGCTATTTTATTCCGTCGCGTTTCATTATTGCTTCAATGCTTGGTTCTGCTCCGCGGAAATCAATGTATAGTTTCATTGGTTCTTCTGTTCCTCCTTTTTCAAGTATGTTTTTGCGGAATGAGTCGGCTGTTGCTTTGTCAAATATTCCGTTTTGTTTGAATAGTGCAAATGCATCAGCATCTAATACTTCTGCCCATTTGTAGCCATAGTAGCCTGCTGCATAGCCTCCGTCAAATATGTGTCCGAAGTGGGTACTCATATTGGTTCCTTCGGGTACGGGCAACAACACCGCTTTTGCCATTGATGAATACTCTTGATGTAACATATTTGTTGGTATTTCGCCTTGTAGTGTGTGCCAACCCATATCAAGATATCCTAATGATAATTGACGTAGGCATGCGTATGCTGCATTGAATTGTTTTGTTGCTTCCACTTTCTCTATTAACTCTACCGGTATTTTCTCGCCTGTTTGGTAATGCTCGGCAAATGTATCTAAAAACTCTTTTTCGCTCAACCAATTTTCCATTATTTGTGAGGGCAACTCAACGAAGTCGCGATATACTGATGTTCCTGATACTGATGCATAGTTACATTTGGTCAGCATTCCGTGTAATGAGTGTCCGAACTCATGTAGGAATGTTCCTACTTCATCAAAACTTAATAGTGCCGGTTTGTCTTTTGTTGGTTTTGTAAAGTTCATTACAAGTAGTATGTGTGGACGGCTGTCGGTTCCGTCTTTTTCGACCCACTGTTTTTTAAAGTCGGTTTTCCATGCTCCTTGTTGTTTTGTTTCGCGAGGGAAGAAATCGGTGTATAGTATTCCCATATAATTACCATCGGCATCGGTTACTTTAAACACCTCAACTTCTTCGTTATATACAGGTATGTCTGTTCTCTTTTCAAATTGCAAGCCATATAGTGTGGTTGCCAAACCAAATACTCCTTTTTTTACCTTCTCTAAATCAAAGTATGGTTTTAGCATCTCATCGTTCAAATCGTAATTTTTGGTTTTGTATAAATCTGAGTAGTATGACCAATCCCATGGCATTAGATCAACCTCTTTTCCCTCTACCTCTTTTGCAAAGGCTTTGATTTTTTCTACATCTTTTTTGGCTGCCGGTGTATATGCTTCTAACAGATTATCAAGTAAGTTATATACTGCTTCGGGTGTTTTTGCCATACGGTTATCAAGTACGTATGTTGCCCAATCTTTATAGCCTAACAGGTTTGCCAACTCTTTACGTGCGGTTACCTGCTCTAATATGTTTTGTGTGTTATCATACTCTCCGCCTAATGCTACTGAGTTGTATGCACGGTACATCTTCTCGCGTAACTCTCTGTTTTGAGAATATTTCATAAATGGGAAGAATGAGGGGTATGATACATTAAAGAGATATCCTTCTTTGCCTTTTGCCTCGGCACGCATTTTAGCTGCTTCTCTTGCTCCTTCGGGTAGTCCTGCAAGTTCCTCTTCTGTTGTCAAAATCATTTCAAATGCATTGCTCGATTTCAACTGATTTTGACCGAATGTTAATGAAAGACTATCTAATTTTGAGGTTAGTTTTCGGTATTGCTCTTTTTGTTCGCCTTGTAGGTTTGCTCCGTTACGAACCATTGATTTATATGAATCTTCAAGCAGTGTTAGTTGCTCGCGAGTTAAATCTAATGTCTCTCTTGTTTCATATACTGCTTTTATTCTCTCAAAGAGTTTTTCATTTAATGTAAGGTTATTTGTATGCTCTGTTAGCATGGGCATCAACTCTTGTGAGAGGTTCATCATTGCCTCATCGCCATCTGCCGATAAGAGGTTGAAAAATATGTTTGTTACACGGTTTAATAACAATCCTGATGCTTCGTAAGCCTCAATTGTGTTTTCAAATGTTGGGGCTTCGGGATTATTGATTATTGCATCAACTTCTGCTTGATGTTGTTTTATTGCCTCTTCAAATGCAGGTTTATAATCTGCTAACTCAATTTTGTCAAATGGCGCTGTGCCAAATGGACCGTCAAACTCTGCCAATAATGGATTTTGTCTGCAACTGCTCATTGTAATTGTTGTGATTAATGCTAAAATTGTAATTAATTGTTTCATATTTCCCTCTTTTTAGAGTATTATAATTAAGGTTTTATTTTATACTTTTGCATTGTATTCGGCAAAGTTATAAAATTAGAGCGAAGAATGAAACAAAGATTTATATTTTTAATAAAGGTTTACTTTTATTTTTTAGCAATATTTGTACTGCTTAAACCCATTTTTATGTTGTGCTATAACAACATTTACACCGGGACTCCAATTAGCGAATGGTTCAAAATTATATATAACGGACTATCTATGGATATTTCTGTTGTATCGTATATTATTGCTCCTTTATTGTTAATAACTATATTCTCTGTTTGGTTCAAAGGTAAATGGGTGAAATATGCCAATAATATATATTTGGGCGTTATATCGGTGTTACTTTCTATTGTAGTTATAACCGATTTGGCTCTATATTCGTATTGGGGATTTAGGATTGATGCTACTCCTATTTTTTATTTAGCAAACCCGTCTGAGGCTCTTGCAAGTGCTAAGAGTTGGGAGTTAATTCTCTTCCCTTTTATTATGATTATAACCTCATTTGCCATATTCTACCCTTTGAGAAAATTTTGTGAGGGTTGCGATAAATGGAAATGTTATAACAATGTTGCTAAAGGTATAACCGAGAGTCTGCTTTTTATCTTTATTGGAGGTTTGGTATTTTTAGGTATCAGGGGTGGTATTGGGGCTTCTACTATGAATGTGGGGAGAGCTTATTATTCTACTGAGATTAAATATAATCATGCTGCGGTAAATCCAATATTCAGTTTGTTATACTCTGCTACTCATCAAAACAATTTTGCCGATTATGCGAGGTTTATGACCGATGATGAGGCTGAGCAAATTTTCAGTTCTCTTTTTAGTGATAAGGTTTATATTCCTAATGATGAAGAGTGTTGGCTAAACAACAGAAAACCTAATATAGTTTTTATAATTTTAGAGGGTTTTTCAAAGGGTGCTTTATTTAATAATGGTGTTGAAATTGCACCAAACTTGCTTAAACTATCGCGTGAAGCTATTTCGTTTAATAACATATATGCCAACAGTTTTAGGACTGACAGAGGACTTTTTTCTGTAGTTGATGGCTTCCCGGCTCTTCCTACAACTTCTGTAATGAAATATCCTGACAAGATGACAACTTTTCCTTCTCTCGTTGGGGCTATAAAAGATAATGGCTACAATACATCGTTTTTGTATGGTGGTGATGCTAATTTTACCAATATGCGCTCATTTTTTGCAACAGGCGGAACTGATGAGTTTGTTACCGATGTTGAATTAAACGTAAGCCGTATTGAATCAAAATGGGGTGCTAACGACCATATTACTTTTGAGTATCTTAAAAACGATATTCTAAATTATAATAAGGAGAATCCTTTCTTAAAGGTGTTCTTAACTTTAAGTAGCCATGAGCCTTTTGAAGTTCCGTTTAAAAAGTTTGAAAATCCCTACTTAAACTCTATTGCTTATACAGATAGTTGCTTGGGTAATTTTATTGATACTTTAAAAGAGAATAAGGTTTGGGAGAATACGTTGGTTGTTCTTATTCCTGACCATGGTGTAAGTTATCTGTTAGGATATAACGATAGAGGGAAAGAGAGCCACTCAATACCTGCCGTATGGTGCGGTGGTGCAATAAAGGAGATGAAGCAGGTTGATAATTTTGCTTCTCAATCTGATATGGCTTCTACCCTACTTGCTCAATTGGGTATTGATTATGGCAAATTCAAATATAGTAGAAACATTGCCGATACTACTCTTACAAATTTTGCATATTGGACCTTCCCTAATGGTTTTGCTATGGCTGACAGCTCAAATTTTGTTATTTATGATTGCGATGCTAATTCTGCCACAACTATGGAAGGTGATAAAAGCGAACAACTTTTGCAACAGGGTAAAGCCATATTGCAAAAGTTGTATGATAGGGTTAAGTAGTTGTTAGTTTTTAGTTGTACGGTGCTTTGCACCTTAGTTTTTAGTTTAAACGGAGTTGCATTCAAGTGCAACTCCGTTAATTCTTAGTCTAAGTTTTCCAATTAGGCTAATAATACTAATAGTTGATATCTAACAACCACACCTAAGGGGCAACTTTAGCCAACAACTAACAACTAACAACAGCCTTAATGTTCTCAGCAAGTTGTTTGCTAAGAGCTTTTACATCAACATCTAAGCCCGCTTGTTTTATCTCAATTTTAGGTTCAATTATTTGCCATTTCATTCCTTCGGCAAAGGCAGTTAAACGTTTTACTGCTGCTCCTGCCCATGAGAATGAGCCAAAGCATGCAAAGTTTTTGTTCTTTATCATTCTGCCCTCTAACTTAACACATAAATCGGCTACTTTGGGGAACAACTCGGCATTGTAGGTTGGTGAGCCTAATATAAGGGTATTATATTTGAATACATCGCGTAATACATACGATGCATCTACCTCTGACAAATCGTGCATTACAACATTTTTAATGCCTGCTTCAACAACTGCATCGTATATGTTTTTTGCTACATCGGCTGTGTGTCCGTACATACTGCCGTATGCTATTACTACGCCTTCATCGCCTTGATATCGTGCCATTTTCAGATATTGCTCAACTATCTGAGGAACGTATTTTTTCCAAACAGGACCATGTGTTGAACAGATGTAGTTAATGGGTAATGATGATAGTTTTTCTATAGCTTTTTCAACCGGTCCTCCGTACTTGCCTACTATGTTTGAATAGTAACGATACATCTCGTCGGTAAAGATTGTCATATCGGCTGCTTCGTCCATTACATCTTCGCCTACCGCCCCAAATGTACCAAAGGCATCGCCTGAGAATAGTACTCCATCGCCATTGATATATGTCATCATTGTTTCGGGCCAATGTACCATGGGGGTTAAATGGAACGTTAATGTTTTTTCTCCAATATTAAGAGTCTCTCCATCTTTTACCTCTTTTACGTTCTTTGTTATTCCGTAAAAGCCCGATAGCATTCCTAATGTCTTTATGTTTCCTATTATCTGAATATCGGGGTATTTTTCAATAAGTTTAAGCAACGATGATGAGTGGTCGGGTTCCATATGGTTTACCACTACATAATCTATTTTTTCATTACCTATGATCTCTTCAATCTGCGAGAAAAAGATATCATTATATGAATACTCAACTGTATCAATAAGTACGTTTATTTTATCTTTTATAAGGTAAGCATTGTAGCTTACTCCGTAGGGTAATGGCCACAAACGTTCAAATAAGGTTGTTGTGTTATCGTTTACTCCTACATAATATACATTGTTGGTTATCTCTCTTTTCATATTGTGTTTTAATCTATAAATCGTTTTAATATATTGCCGTATGCGTCAATTCTTCTATCGCGTAAGAATGGCCACCAACGACGTACGTTTTCTGTTCTCTCACGGTCAATCTCCACAACTTTTACTGTCTCTTTATCGGTTGGCGCTTGATAAAGGAACTCTCCTTGTGGCCCTGCAACAAAACTGCTTCCCCAAAATGTGATACCGTTTGTTACTCCCGATGGGTCAGGCTCGTAACCTACTCTGTTTACTGCAATAACAGGCAGACCATTTGCAACTGCATGCCCGCGTTGTACGGTTATCCATGCTTCTCGCTGACGAGACTTCTCTTCGTCGGTATCGGTACTCTCCCAACCTATTGCTGTAGGGTATATAAGCATATCGGCTCCTGCAAGTGCCATAAGGCGTGCAGCTTCGGGGTACCATTGATCCCAACATACCATCAATCCGAGTTTACCGACAGAGGTCTCTATGGGATTAAAGCCCATATCTCCGGGTGTGAAATAGAATTTTTCGTAATATGCAGGGTCATCGGGTATGTGCATTTTGCGATATTTACCAGCTATTGAACCGTCTTTCTCAAATACTACTGCTGTATTATGATATAATCCGGCTGCTCGTTTCTCAAACAATGATGTTACCAATACTACACCGCACTCTGCTGCTACCGAACTATAAAACGGTATTGCTTCGCCAGGAAATGGCTCGGCAAACGAGAAATTCTCGGTATTCTCAACCTGACAAAAATAGGGTGTATCGTGCAACTCTTGTAATATTACCAACTCTGCTCCTTCCGATACACATTTTCTGATACCTGATGCAAGAGTTTGACGATTAAGCTCCTTATTGGGCGTGATTGATTGTTGTACCAATCCTATTTTCAATGTTTTATCCACCTTTGTATAGTATTTCTTTTGTTCCTGATTACAAAATATATTTTCGCTATTACTGCAAAAATACAAATTATAGCGGAGGTAATAAAATGATTTCAGCTTTTTTATGTAACTTTGTTATAGATATATTACTGAAAACTCTATTTGTTTTTTAGTATAGCTATGTTATTAATATTTTAAAGATATGGTATTAGATAATATTAATTCTCCTAAGGATTTAAAGGAGTTATCAATTGATGAACTCAACGTTTTGTGTCAAGAGATAAGAGATTGCCTTATTAAAAAATTAAGTGTAAGGGGTGGTCATTGTGCTCCCAATTTGGGTATGGTGGAGATGAGTGTTGCCATGCACAGAGTTTTTAACTCGCCTGAGGATAGAATTATTTTTGATGTTTCGCATCAATGCTATCCCCATAAAATTTTAACAGGGAGAAAAGAGGCATTTTTAAATGCTGATAAATATAGCGATGTTTCGGGATATACCGAGCCGAGCGAGAGCGAACACGACCACTTTATTATTGGACACACTTCAACAAGTGTAAGCCTTGCAAGTGGTGTTGCTAAAGCAAGAGATTTGAAGCACGAAAACTATAACGTTATTGCTGTTATTGGCGATGGCTCTCTTAGTGGTGGAGAGGCATTTGAAGGACTTGATTATGCTGCCGAGCTAAATAGTAATATGATTGTTGTGGTTAATGACAACCAGATGTCAATTGCTGAAAATCATGGTGGTATTTACAGAAACCTTGCTCTTTTAAGGGAGACAAACGGCTGTGCCGAGTGTAACCTTTTTAAGGCTATGGGATTTGACTACCGTTATGTTGCTGACGGTAATAATGTTGAGGCTCTTATTAACTGTTTTAATGAGGTTAAGGATATTGACCACCCTATTGTTTTACATATAAATACTATAAAAGGTAAAGGTTATAAGCCTGCAGAAAATAATAAAGAGGGTTGGCACTACTGCGGTGCTTTTGACATTGAAAGTGGAGAGCCTGTAAAGGGTAAAGAGGGTGGTATTGATTACCAAACTCTAACTGCTGATTATCTGTTGGAGAAGATGAAACACGACGAGCGTGTTGTTGCCATTACTGCAGGTACTCCAACCGTTATGGGTTTTAATGCCGAGAGAAGAGAGAAAGCCGGTAAACAATTTATTGATGTTGGTATTGCCGAAGAGCATGCTGTTGCTTTGGCTTCGGGTATTGCATCAAATGGGGGCAAGCCTGTTTTTGGAGTTTATAGCACCTTTATTCAACGTGCATACGATCAAATTTCTCAAGACTTGTGTATTAATAATAATCCTGCAACAATTTTGGTATTTTGGGGGTCGTTAGGTGCAATGAATGATGTTACTCACTTGTGCTTCTTTGATATTCCATTACTTAGCAATATCCCAAACTTGGTATATTTGGCTCCTACTTGTTTGGAGGAGTACACCGCCATGCTTAATTGGAGTATTGGGCAGGATAAATATCCTGTTGCAATTCGTGTACCTGCCGGCAAAGAGGCTGTAAATGTTGTGAATATTGAGAAAAATTACGACATCTTAAACCGATATAAAATTATTGATGAAGGTAATGATGTTGCAATTATTGCTGTAGGTTCATATTTCAGTTTGGGTGAGAGGGTCGCAGCGACTCTTAAAAATAAGCACAACATAACTCCTACTCTTATTAACCCAAGATATATAAGTGGTATAGATAGTAAAGTTTTAAACTCTTTAAAAGATAATCATAAGGTTGTTATTACTCTTGAAGATGGTGTCGTTGATGGTGGTTTTGGAGAGAAAATTTCAAGATTTTATGGTTCTTCTAAGATGAGAGTTTTGAACTTTGGTGCTAAGAAAGAGTTTGTTGACAGATATAATATTAAAGAGTTTTTAAAGGCTAACAGACTTACCGAAGAGTTGATTGTTGAGGATATTATAAATTGTCTTAAGAATAGTTAGTAAAGAGTAGTTGTATGCTTTTTAACTCATTGGAGTTTCTTATATTCTTACCAATAGTTTTTATCCTCTATTGGTTTGTTTTTAGGCAACTGAAATTACAAAATTTGTTTATTGTGATTGCCAGCTACGTTTTTTATGGCTGGTGGGATAAAGAATTTTTAATTTTGATTGCCATTACTACTCTATTGAGTTTTTCAAGCGGTATTCTTATTGAAAAGTTAAACGGTAAGAGAGGGTGGAAAAAATGTATCAGCGGTGCTAACATTGTTGCAAATCTGCTTATTCTCGGGTACTTCAAATATTGTAACTTTTTTGGTGAGAGTTTTGCTCAACTTCTTAATTATTTTGGGTTTAATGCCGATTGGGTTACTCTTGAAATTATTCTACCCGTAGGTATCAGTTTTTATACTTTTCAGGCTCTTAGTTACTCTATTGATGTTTATAGAGGCAAAATTAAGGCAACGACTGATATTGTTTCATTTTTTGCTTACATAAGTTTCTTTCCACAACTTGTTGCCGGTCCTATTGAAAGGGCTACAAATTTGTTACCTCAAATTCTGAACAAAAGGTGTTTTGATTATGGTGGTGCAGTTGATGGTTGCAGGCAAATGCTATGGGGATTTTTTAAGAAAATGGTTATAGCAGACAATTGTGCAATTGCTGTTGATACTATATGGAACAACTACTCAAATGAAAGCGGTTTTACGTTATTAATGGGAGGCATATTCTTTGCCTTTCAGATTTATGGAGATTTTTCGGGTTACTCCGATATTGCAATAGGTACTGCAAAACTTTTTGGAATTAACCTTAAACAGAACTTTAATTTCCCATACTTCTCGCGTGATATTGCAGAGTTTTGGCGTAAATGGCATATATCTCTTACTTCGTGGGTTAAAGACTATTTGTACATTCCGTTAGGAGGTAGTAGGTGCTCTACTAAAAGAGTAATCTTAAATACCATAATTATTTTTGCTGTTAGCGGTTTGTGGCATGGTGCTAATTGGACATTTATTGTATGGGGAATTTATAATGCTTTATTGTTTATCCCCTTACTGCTTGCCAACAAGAATAGAAAATATTTGAATAGTGTTGCCGAGAATAGATTTTTACCTTCACTAAAAGAGTTTCTGCAAATTGTTACTACATTCATATTAGTTACTTTGGGGTGGATTATTTTTAGATCAGAAAGTATTAATGAAGCATTTTTATTTATTGGAAATATCTTCTCTCCTACTCTGTTTAATATAGAAATGCAATATGGCAAGAGCGTAACAATAGGTATTATGTTTATGCTTATTGTTGAATGGCTAAACAGAAACAAGTTACATGCTTTGCAATTTAACGGAGAAGGTGTTTTTAGATACAGAGTTATAAGATGGTTTGTTTATTATGGTATTATTGTTGCTACCATACTATTTATGAGTATTAATCAAACTTTCATATATTTTCAATTTTAATTATATGGGTAAATTTATTCTTAGAATATTAATATTTTTAATACCGCTGTTGATAATATTAACAGCTTTGGAATATATTGCCCAATCGGCGCCAAACTCGTATAGGTATAAAAACGATTATATAGCTAATAATTGCGATAGCGTAAATACTCTAATATTAGGAAGCTCACATAGCTTTTATGGTATTAACCCAGAAATTTTAGGCAACAACTCTTTTAATCTCGCAAATGTATCGCAAGACTTAATGTTTGATTTGTATCTTGTTGAAAAATCTATTGCGCAATGTAAAAATCTTAAAACTTTGATTGTCCCTATATCTTATTTTACTCTCTACGAAACTCCATTAGATAAAGGCAACGAAAAATTCAGAGTTAAATTTTATGAGCATTATATGGGTTATAATGACTCTTTGTTAAATTGCATTGAAAAACTTGAATTGTATGACCCCTCAATATTACAGACAAAAATAAAGGAGTATTGTAAATTGTATTTTGGGGGAGATGAAGATTTTGGATATAACTCGTTAGGTTGGGCAACAGGGTATAAAGAGTGTATGATTGATAGCAATATTGAAAAAGATGCTATAAAAACTATTACAAGACATACTCCAAGCGAGAAATATGTTGATATAAATATTGAATATCTTAACAAAATTGCAACACTCTGTTATAACAATAATATTAGGTTGTTCTTTATTACAACACCTACTCTGCCAGCTTATTACAATAAAATTGATAATGACAGATGGAGTTACACCACTTCGGTTGTAAACAATATTTGTTTAAAGTACGAAGCTTCATACTATAGCTACTTGAATGATGAAAGATTTGAAACTTCAGATTTTTTTGACATTGATCATCTATGCCATAAAGGAGCCAAGAAATTCAGCAATATATTAAAAGAGGAGATTTTTGAGTAATAAGGAGAGTTGTATCAGCTAATTGTTGTATCTTCGCCAAACAAAACGTGAACAGGTTTTAAAGTGACCTCCGATATATAATAATGAAAAAAAAATATATAGTTATATCTGTTATTATCCTATCATCTCTATTGCTTATTATTGGAGGTGCAACTCTTTTTTTATACAAAAAAATTACTACCCCAAGCAACTGCAATGATGAGTATTGCATAAATATAGGAAATAGGACAACTCCTGAAGATGTTATAAATGTAATAGCATTAAATTGCGGTGAAGATTTTGCATGGTGGGTTAATAAAGTATTTGATATCAGAAACAGACGTATAAACAGATATGAGGGTTTTTACAAAATAACTCCTCGAATGAGTGTTTGGGATATTTATAATCTCTTTGCATTGGGCGACTCATCAACTTCTATTATTACTTTTAATAATATCAGAACTAAAAGGGAACTTGCTAATACAATATGCAAAAATATAAATATGCCTGCCGATACTCTTTATAAGGCATTATGTGATACAGCTACTTGTAGCAAATATGGTTTTGATACAGTAAGCATCTCTACTATGTTTTTACCTGATAGCTACGAGATTTTTAAAAGCACTTCAAAAGATAAGCTCTTAAACAGAATGGCTAAAGAGTATAAGCAATTCTGGAACAAAAAAAGATTAGACAAAGCTGAAAATATTGGATTAACTCCTTATGAAGTTGTTATATTGGCTTCAATTGTTGAGGAAGAGACAAAAAAAGTTGACGAAATGGCTATTGTTGCAGGGTTATATATTAACAGGCTTAAAAGAGGTATGTTATTGCAATCTGACCCAACTGTTAAATTTGCGACAGGCGATTTTACTCTAAAACGTATATTAAACAAGCACCTTGAGATTGAATCGCCATACAACACTTATAAATATGTGGGATTACCTCCGGGTCCTATAAGAATTCCTTCAAAAATCGCCATTGATAAGGTCTTGAACTACGAAAAATCAAACTACCTGTATATGTGCGCAAAAGAGGATTTTTCGGGATACCATAATTTTGCTACTACTCTTAGCCAACATAATAGGAATGCTGCAAAATACAGAAGAGAACTTAACAGATTAAAAATTAAATAATTTATATATGAAAATAGCAATAGTTGTTGCTTTAGAGAGCGAATTGGCATGTATGAAACGCCTTTTTGATAACATGGAGGAGGTTTGCCAAAATAATAATACCTACTATATAGGTAAATGTAATGGTAACGATATTCTTCTTTCACAATCTGGTATAGGTAAAGTATGTGCTGCAGTAAGATGTTGTGATATTATATCTTATTTCAAACCTGACTATATTATAAACACCGGTCTCGCAGGCGGTATAGATGTTAAATCGGAAGTCTGCGATGTTGTTGTAGGCGATGAGGTTATGTATCACGACGTTTGGTGTGGCGATGGTTGTGAAAAGGGACAAGTACAAGGTTTCCCCATGAGATTTAAAGGGTGCGATTATATTATTGATAAAATCCTTGAGGAGAGAGACCAAAACGAGAGAGTTTACAAAGGCTTGATTTGTACAGGCGACCAATTTATTACCGACGATAAAATTTTAAGTCAGATAAAGGAGAATTTCAAAGATGCTGTTGCCGTTGATATGGAGTCGGCATCGTTCGCTCACTGTTGCTATATAAAGGGTGTTCCTTTTGTAAGTTTAAGAGTTATCAGCGATACTCCCGGTAAAGATAATAATGTTGAGCAATACAATAATTTCTGGGAAATTGCACCGGAAAAATCTTTTGATGTTGTTAAAAATTTAATATTTAAACTATAATGGATAAGATACCAAGTTTTACGATTGACCACAACAAATTGTTGAGGGGAATTTATGTTTCGCGCGTTGATGTGTTTAATGGCGTTACTATAACAACTTTTGATATTAGAATGAAAGAACCTAACAGAGAAGCTGTTTTAGGTCAAGAAGGATTACACACAATTGAGCACCTTGCTGCTACATATCTTAGAAACAATCAAGAGTGGAAAGATAAGATTGTATATTGGGGTCCTATGGGTTGCCGTACAGGAAATTATCTTATTATGGCAGGAGAATATCAAAGCAGAGATATTGTTGAGCTTATTAAAAAGACTTTTGAATTTGTCAGAGATTTTGACGGAGAAATTCCCGGCTTGGCTCCAAAAGATTGCGGAGATTGGACTTGCCACAATTTAGCTGAAGCTAAACACGAAGCAGCAATATACGTTAGTGAGGTTTTAGAGAATATAAAAGAGGAGAACTTGATATATCCTTAAAAGGTATATTTATATACACATAAAAAAACAGATACGATTGTATCTGTTTTTTTTATGAATATAATCAACTATTATTTTGAAACTTTAGCAGTTTCAGGTACCTCTCCTGTAAGTGCATTCAAGAATGCTTCAATATCTTCAACATCTTGTTGTGGTATATTGGTATTCAACTGATACTCTCCCATATAGATGATTGCATTCTTCAATGATGTTAATGTTCCATCGTGGTAATATGGTGCAGTTAAAGCGATGTTACGTAATCCCGGAACTTTAAATTTATGACGATCATACTCCGATTTTGTCTCTTTGTAACGTCCAAAATCCTCTAAAGTCATTTCTGTTCCACGTGCTGTAAAATAGTTTGAACGTGTACCCATCAACTCATATGTATTACCTCCAAAATTAACACCACTATGGCATGTTGCACAGCTATACTCTTTAAATTTCTCATATCCTGCAATTTGTTGAGGAGTCATTGCTGTTTCATCTCCAAGCATATAACGGTCAAATGGAGAGTTCTTTGTAATCAATGTTTTTTCAAACTCCTGTATAGCATCAGTAATTGTAGCTTCACTAAATCCTTCGGGATATACCTTTTTGAATTCAGCTTTAAATTTAGCGTCTTTATCCAATTTAGCTATAATCTCATCAAATGAGGTTGATGCCATCTCTACAGGGTTTAGAGGAGGTCCTGCTGCTTGCGCTGCCAAGTTTGCTGCACGTCCGTCCCAGAATTGAACAAAGTTATATACAGCATTATATACGGTTGGAGCATTTACTCCACCTAATTGTCCGTTTACTCCCTCAGAATATTGTTTATTATCAACTCCACCTGTTTCTAATCCATGGCACGATGCACATGAAACTGTATTGTCAACCGATAAACGAGTGTCGTGATAAAGTTTAAATCCTAAATCAACTTTTGCAGAGTCAACAGGGATATCATATAATATAGGAAATACAGGTTCTGAAGCCAATTTATTAGCAAGAGTTGTATCTGATAAATTTGCCAAATAACCTTTTAATCGTTGTTCTTTTGCCCAATCAATTATTATCTGACGCTTTTCGTCTGTTAACTGAGTTCCCCAATGCACAAGATAAAATTTTGCAGGTGGCATATTGTTCTTTATTGCTATCTGCTCAATTTTATTAACGGCTGTAATTGATATTGGCGAACCTACCGCCATAGAGTCCATTACAGGCTTTAAATTTTCTTCTTTAAGGGCAGCATTAATGTCCTGATATAGAGGACGACGTACCAAAGGAATTTTTGAGTAAAACGGTAACTCTGCATCATAACTATGACACATTAAACATTTACTGTCAGTTAAAATTTCGTAAACCTGTTCATTCAATGACAAATCTTTTGAGGGCATTTGGTTAACCAAGTTATATACTGCGAATAGTAATATCGCCAATAATATAACCGAGCCCAACACAATTTTTTTCATAATAGCTATTTATATATTACCTAATGTATAATCGCAAAAATAGATAATATTTTTTATATCAAACAAAAAGTTCATACTTTTTTTACTACTTTTGTTTAAGTTAAACAAAATATGATATTATATAAATAGTAATTATATAAGATAAAATGGGTAATAGCAACACATATATTTTACCTGCCGAATGGGCAGAACAGAGTGGTATTCAACTAACATGGCCTCATAAAGATACAGACTGGAACTATATGTTAGATGAGGTAACAGAGTGCTACATAAATGTTGCACGAGAGATTGCCAAAAGAGAAAAACTGTTTATTGTTACCCCCCACCCTGACGATGTTGTTAGCATCATCAAGGATAAGGTAAATATGGATAATGTTACCTTATTTGAATGTAACAGCAACGACACGTGGGCAAGAGATCACGGAGGTATTACTGTAATTGATAAAGAGTCAAATAATTTTGTAATCACCGATTTTGGGTTTAACGGTTGGGGACAAAAGTTTGAAGCCGGATTAGATAATGAAATTACTTTAAACTGCTACAAAGGGAATATCTTTAAAGCAGATTACCGTAATATGAATGATTTCATATTAGAGGGAGGTTCAATTGAGGTCGATAGTAATGGTTCGTTAATGACTACTACACGTTGTTTAATGTCAAAGTTCAGAAACCCATCTTACAGTAAAGAAGAGATTGAAGAGGTATTAAAGGATAGTTTTGGAGTTAGTAATATAATATGGATTGATAACGGATATTTGGCTGGCGACGACACTGATAGCCATATTGATACACTTGCCCGATTTTGCCCAAACAATACCATTGCTTACGTTAAATGTAACGATGTTAATGATGAGCATTACAGCGAATTAAAAGCAATGGAGCAAGAATTGATTGATGCACGAAATATTGAGGGTAATCCATATAACTTGGTTGCTCTACCAATGGCAGACTCAATAGTTTTTGACGGAGAGAGACTACCTGCATCATATGCTAACTTTTTAATAATGAACAATACCGTTTTAATGCCCACATATAACCAACCGAATAATGATAAGATGGCTATTGAGGCAATATCAAAGGCTTTCCCGGAATATGAAGTAGTTGGCATTGATTGTGTTGCGTTAATTAAACAACATGGCTCATTACATTGTATTACAATGCAGTACCCTAAAGGTGTTTTATAATTAAATTTAAAAGAGAGTTATGAGTAAAATATATAAAAGTCTTACACAACTTGTAGGAAACACTCCTCTGCTTGAAGTTTCAAATATTGAACGTGAGCTTGATTTAAAGGCAAAACTTATTGTTAAGTTGGAGTTTTATAACCCCGGAGGCAGTGTTAAAGACCGTGTTGCACTTTCAATGATTGAAGATGCAGAGAAAAAAGGTTTGCTAAAACCCGGTGCTGTTATAATAGAGCCAACAAGCGGTAACACCGGTATTGGATTGGCATGGGCATCATCAGTAAAGGGATACCATCTTATACTTACAATGCCCGACACCATGAGCATGGAGCGTCAAAACCTATTGAAAGCGTTAGGAGCAGAGCTTGTTCTTACTCCCGGTAGCGAAGGTATGACGGGAGCTATAAACAAAGCCAATGAATTAAACAAAGAGTATTCAGGGTCTATTATATTGGGGCAATTTGATAACCCCGCAAACCCAAAGGCTCATATAAATACAACTGCCGAAGAGATTTGGAGAGACACCGAAGGAGATATTGATATATTTGTAGCATGTGTGGGAACAGGTGGAACTCTTAGCGGAACATCTGAGGGTCTGAAAAAGCATAACCCCAACATTATAGCTGTGGCTGTAGAGCCTGATAGTTCGCCTGTATTAAGCGGAGGCAAAGCAGGTGCTCATAAGATACAGGGTATTGGTGCAGGTTTTATTCCTAAAAATTTTAATAAGGATTTTGCAGATAAAATAGCAAGGGTAAAAGATGACGATGCTATACGTTCATCGCGTATGCTTGCACAAAAAGAGGGTCTTTTGGTTGGTATCTCATCGGGAGCTGCATTTTATGCTGCATTAGAGATGGCAAAACTTGATGAGAACAGAGGTAAAACCATAGTGGCACTACTCCCTGATACAGGAGAGAGATACCTCTCAACATTACTATATGCCTTTGAAGATTATCCTTTGTAAAATAGTATTTATATGAAAAATGGGTTGCGTTGAAGTGAACCCCAAAGTTTGGACAAAAAACTTTGGGGTTTATTTTATGCGAAAGAAACACGATTATACAGAATTTCTAAAATATATGCATATGCTTAAAGAAGGTTATTCCATCAGTTACATCCATACCACTTATGGGATAAATGGAGAGCAACTAAAAAAATTATGGCTATTATACCAGAGAGAAGGAGCAAAAGCTCTTCATCGTCAAGCGTAC
>JAGBHI010000007.1 GCA_017935575.1 Bacteroidales bacterium
TTAAGCATATAACTCAATTTAAACCTCTTGAGAATCTTATATTCTGTAAATTCTTGGAAAATCGGGTTTTTATGGAATATCAAAATCTAGCAGCTTAAAAAAGAAGCTGTGTCTTTTTTATTTGTATTTTGACACAGCCCCTATACTTTATATGTATTGTATCTTTTTTAGATAGCTCCTGTATCTTTAAGAATTTGATTAACCTTGCGAACTGCTGCAGCAGAAGCCTCAAATTTAGCTTGTTCTTCTTTTGTTAATTCAACTTTTACAATCTTCTCAATACCTTTGCGTCCGATAACAACAGGAACTCCAATCATAATATCCTCTTGTCCGTACTCTCCCTCTAAGTAGCAACCGCAAGGTATAATACGTTTTTGATCGCCTAAGATAGCCTCAACAACAGATGCTGCTGCTGCTCCGGGTGCGTACCATGCAGATGTTCCAAGAAGACCTGTCAATGTTGCTCCACCAACCATAGTGTCAGCTGCAACTTGCTCCAATTTTTTCTTTGAAAGGAATTGTGATGCAAGAACTCCTTTGATAGTAGCTTTTGAAGTCAAAGGTATCATTGTTGTATCTCCGTGTCCTCCAATTACCATACCATCAACATCGTGGATATTTGCATTAGCGGCTTTTGCCAAGTAGCAACGGAAACGAGAAGAGTCTAATGCTCCACCCATACCAATTACACGATTTTTGGGAAGACCTGTTGATTTCAAAGTTAAGTATGCCATTGTATCCATTGGGTTAGATACGATGATAAATATTGCTCGTGGTGAGTATGCCAATGCTTGAGAAACTACGCTTTTTACAATGTTGGCGTTTGTTCCGATTAACTCTTCGCGAGTCATACCTGGTTTGCGAGGAATTCCTGAAGTTACAACAATAACATCTGAGTTAGCTGTTTTTTTGTAGTCGTTTGTACAACCTGTAAGTTTAGTCTTGAATTCAGTAGTAACTGATGCTTGGTACATATCAAGCATTTTACCCTCTGAAAGACCCTCTTTGATATCGATTAATACAACTTCGCTTGCTACTTCGCGAGAAGCCAATACGTTTGCACAAGTTGCGCCAACCATACCGGCGCCGATAACTGTTACTTTTGACATAATTATTTTACTTTATTTAGTGTTAGAATTTTTTCTATTAAACTTTTACAAAGTTACAAGATAAAACCAAATAAACATCAATAGGTATGATAAAAAATTTAAAGTTATATTTTTTTTTGGTTCTTAATCTCTTTGCTATATGTATTGGTTAAAACACGTACAAATGTAATAATATATATTCAAAAAGCTATATAAAATCAAATACTTTAAATTTTATTCTACTGAATAGAGAAACTCTCTACATTGGGTCAACGTCGTAGTACAAGAGAAGAGACTTAAATCCGTTCTGACCATAAAAATTATTTTCAGCAACAGCAATAATCTCTCGGACCTTTTGAATAGAGGAGTTATTCTCTAATTTAAGAACAATTTTTCTGATATACATTGATTGCACTCTACCAATAACCGGTTTGTCAGGTCCTAAAACTCTTGCTCCAAATGATTGTCTTAATTGGTTGGCATACCATTTTGATGCTTGCTGAACACTTACTTCATTACGACCTTTTACAAATATATATATAAGCCTTGCATATGGAGGATAATTAAACTCTTGCCTTTCAATAAGCTGAGTATTAAACATTCTCTTATAATCATGACTTAACAATTGTGTTATAATTGGGTGCTCAACCTGTGATGTTTGAACAATAACATGACCCTGTTTCCCTTTTCGTCCTGCTCTTCCAGCAACCTGTTCCATCATTTGAAAAGCTCTTTCATGCGCTCTAAAATCGGGCATATTAAGGAGTGAATCGGCTCCCAAAATGCCAACCACTCCGACACGCTCAAAATCTAATCCCTTAGTTATCATTTGAGTTCCTATTAAAACGCGCGTTGTACCATTTTCAAATTCAGAGATGATATCCTCATACGCTTTCCGACTTCGTGTTGTATCCAGATCCATTCTTGCAACAGGATAATCTTTAAAAGCATTTGCAGCCTCCTCCTCAATATGTTCTGTTCCAAAACCTTTTACCTCAATTGTAGGATATCCACAAGCAGGGCATTTGGTTGGAATCTCATAGGTATATCCACAATAGTGGCATGTAAGTTGGTTAAGGTATTTATGATATGTCATCGAGACATCACAGTGCTTACATTTGGGAGTCCACCCACAAGTTTGACACTCCACAATTGGAGCAAATCCGCGACGATTACGAAAAAGGATAACTTGCCCTCCCATATCCAATACACCCTTTGAGGCTTGTTCAAGTTGAGGCGAAATATCTCCTTCTTTCATGATTTTTTTGCGACGGAGTTCACGAGTGTCAGCAATCTCTATTTTAGGGAGCATAATGTCTCCGTGACGAGTTAGTAACTCCACCAACCCATACTTATCAATTTTGGCATTAAAATAACTCTCTATTGAGGGAGTGGCACTTCCCAATAAGGTTTTTGCTCCAAAAGAAGTAGCAAGGACAGTGGCTACATTTCGGGCATTGTATCTTGGCGCAGGCTCTTGTTGCTTATAGCTTGTTTCATGCTCCTCATCAACGATAATCAAGCCTAAATTTTTAAATGGCAGAAACACAGAAGAGCGTACACCCAATACCACCTGAATACCATTATCTTTTAAAAGCGAGTTCCAAATATCAACCCTTTCATTATCGGTAAACTTAGAGTGATAGACTCCGAGTTTATTCCCAAACACGCGTGCAAGCCTGTTAGCAAGCTGTGTTGTAAGAGCAATTTCAGGGACAAGAAAGAGTGCTTGTTTCCCCTTCTCTATCACATCTTTTATAAGGTGAATGTATATCTCTGTCTTACCGCTTGAGGTAACTCCATGCAACAGAGTTATATTCTTTTTAGCGAAACTATCTATAATTTCGTTATATGCTTTTTTTTGAGCCAGATTAAGTTCGTGAGCCTCTTCAACCTTATTCTCTCGCCCGTCAAAGCGATTAATCTCCTGCTTATATTGAAGAAATATACCCCTGTTTATCATTGCCAACAGAACAGAGCCTGCTATTTGGGTGCGCTCCAATAGAGCTTGACGGGTAACAACTATCTCTCTTCCCGAGCGATTAAATCCCGACATCTCTAAAAATGTCATAAAGAGCCTTAACTGAAGTTTTGCTCGTTTAAGCTCTTCAAAACACTCCTTAATTTTAGTTTCATTACCTCTCTCAAAAGAGAGTTTTATACATAATTGTGTTTTGGGTTGATATTTCCTGCGCAACTCCTCTTTAACTGCAATAATATTACGTTCAAGAAGAGATTTTACAGAAGCCATAGCACCTTTTATACCACTCTTCTCAATAGTGGCAATTGAAGCCTCCTGCTCTTTCGCAAGTAAATTGATAATAGATTGTTCCTTGGGGGTAAAGTCATTTATCTCTTCAAAACAGCACTCTTTATTAAGTTGCAAAGTGGTTTCGCTCTCAGGTTTTAAACCCGATGGCAATGCAGCCTTATATACATCGCCTACACTACACATATAGTAGTTGGCAATCCACTCCCAGAACTCCAACTGTCGCGGACGTATAATAGGTGATGAGTCCAACACCTCAACTATAGGTTTTGTATCATAGTCCGGTATATTGTTATGAATTCTTCTGACAACCGCAGTGTAATACTTCTTTGCTCCAAACTGCACAATAACCCTACTCCCTATTTTTATAATAGGGAATATCTCCTCTGGAATTATATATGTAAAATATTTACCAAGAGGCAGAGGGAGTATTACATCTGCAAAACAATTCATAAAAGGAATTTTACAACCAAATACAAAAATACGATTAAGCGAGTGAAATAATATCAAGTTTACTTGAATATTTCAAAACGAGCGAAAGTATTTTCGCGGTAGTTTATCTACCGCAAAGATACGAAAGAGTGAAATAATATCAAGTTTACTTGAATATTTCAAAACGAGCGAAAGTATTTTCGCGGTAGTTTATCTGACGCAAAGATACGAAAGAGCAAAATAATATAAGGATAAACCTGATATTATTTTGTTTGTAGCAAAAGTATTTTGTTTTTTTATCCCAAAGGTACGAAAAGTTTACTATTTTTGTGAAGATAAAGTGAGATATGGATATTTTAGAGGCAATAGAAATATATAACAAAAACAGAGGTATTAAACTCTGTTTTAAAGCTCTGCTTTCAGATATGGACGGAGTCCTTTATAACTCTATGCCTTTCCATGCCAAAGCGTGGGCTGAAACAATGCAGGCAGAAGGTATAAATTGTTCTCCGCTTGAGTTTTACGCCCATGAAGGACGAACAGGGAGAGGTACTATAAATATATATTTCTCAAGAGAGAAAGGTCGTGAAGCTACAGAAGATGAGGTTCAACGCATATATGCAGAGAAGGCTCGCCGTTTTGTTGAATGTGGCGAGGCGAAACCTATGTCGGGGGCTCAAAATGCGCTACAGCTAATTAAAGGGCATGGTATTACTACTGTATTGGTTACAGGATCGGGGCAAAAATCTTTGCTGGAAAAGTTATCGCTTGACTACCCCGGAATATTTACACCCGAAACAATGGTTACGGCTTTTGATGTTACAAAAGGCAAACCTCACCCAGAGCCTTACCTTATGGGATTAAAAAAGGCCGATGTTGCACCACACGAAGCAATTGTATTAGAGAATGCGCCATTAGGCGTAGAGTCAGCTGTTGCCGCAGGAGTATTTACCATTGCTGTAAATACAGGACCTTTAGATGAGAAGGTATTGTATGATGCAGGAGCAAATATAGTATATCCCAATTTAACCTCCTTTAGTAACGAAATCAAAAAACTGTTTTAGATTAATCATTTAAGAGTAATTTATGATAAACAATATTATATATACCTCAAACATATCGGAAGGAGTAGAAAAAATTCTATCTCAAAAAGAGTTTGACCTGCTTTTTATCCTTACCGATGAGAATACTCACCGCTATGCTATGCCTCTGCTCTCAAAGAGTGAAATATGCCAAAAGGCAAAAGAGATTGTTATCCTTGCTGATGATAGCAACAAAAATATTGAGAACCTGACTACAATATGGAAGGCTCTTGGCGAAGGTGGAGCAACAAGAAAATCACTCTTGATAAATTTGGGTGGCGGAATGGTTACCGATATGGGAGGTTTTGCTGCAGCAACTTTCAAAAGAGGTATTGAGCATATAAACATACCTACTACATTGCTTGGTGCTGTTGATGCCGCTGTTGGTGGCAAGACAGGCATAAACTTTGGCGGACTAAAAAATGAGATAGGAGCATTTAAACAACCCTCAGCGGTTCTTATAAATACAGAGTTCTTTAAGACTCTTGCATCAGAGCATCTCCTTTCGGGATTTGCCGAGATGTTGAAACATGGGTTAATAAGCAATATTGAAAGCTACAACAGATTATTGCAATTTGACATTTGCAACCCTGATTATGCCACACTATTGGCATTGGTTGAGGAGTCTGTTGCCGTAAAGGAGAGAATTGTTGAGGAAGATCCCTTAGAGAAAGGAATAAGGAAATATCTAAACCTCGGGCACACAAGCGGACACGCCATTGAGAGCCTTGCTATTAAACGTGGCACGCCGGTACAACACGGATATGCCGTAGCTTGGGGATTGGTTTGCGAAGCAATTCTTTCGCATCTAAAACTCGGATTTCCTCAAAAGGAGATTTACCGCATAGCCGAATATATAAAGAATAATTACGGAACATTTAATATAAGTTGTAACGATTACCCTTATCTTTACGAAAAAATTACTCACGATAAGAAAAACGAATCGGGGCGCATAAACTATACCCTACTCAAAGATGTCGGCATTGTTGAGATAAATGTAGCCGTAACTAAAGAGGAGATTGAAACTTCGTTTGATTTGTACCGCGACCTGTTTGGTCTTTAATTAACTTATAAAATGGATAACAGATATTGTGTTATAATGGCAGGGGGTATAGGTAGCAGGTTTTGGCCTGTATCACGACCCGATATGCCTAAACAGTTTCTCGATTTTCTTGGAACAGGCAGTACCTTACTGCAAACCACATATGACCGTTACAAATCTATTTTCCCAAAAGAGAATATCTTTGTAACCACAAATGTCACATACAAAAATATTGTACATTCTCAGATTGATATTGCAGACGAAAATATTATATGCGAGCCTCTACGCAAGAACACTGCAGCATGTATTGCATACGCTACATACAGAATTAACAAAATAGCTCCGCAATCGGTTATAGTATTTGCCCCTTGCGACCACCTGATTTTACGTAAAGAGGCATTCTGTTCGGCTGTTGAAAACGCTATTAAATTTGCCCAAAATCACGAAGCCTTGCTTACAATAGGTATCAAACCTACACGACCCGAGACGGGTTATGGATATATACAGGTTACAGATATTGAAGAAGGTGGAGTAAATAAGGTTAAAACATTTACCGAGAAACCCAATAGAGAGTTAGCTGAAGTTTTTGTAGAAAGTGGAGAGTTTTTCTGGAACTCAGGTATCTTTATATGGCGTACCGATGTTATTATTGATGCACTACGCAAATACCTTCCCGAAATAACATCTCGCTTTGATGCAGAAAACAATAATTTTAATACCTCAAAAGAGGCTGAATTTATAGAAGATATTTACCCTACCCTGCCCAACATATCAATTGACTATGCCTTAATGGAGAAAGCATCAAATGTTTATGTTCTCTGTTCGGAGTTTGGTTGGACAGATATTGGTTCGTGGGACTCGCTTTATGAAATTTCGCGCAAAGACCACCGTGGCAATGCCGACCTTAGCGACACGCTCATTTATGATAGTGCCAATAATATCATATCGGTATCGCCCGGTAAACTTGCAGTTATTGATGGGTTAGATGGATACATTGTTGCTGATTCAGATGATGTATTGCTTATATGCCGAAAAGGCGACGAAAACAGGATACGTCAAATATTCAACGACGTTAAGAGTAAGTTTAGGAAGTAAATTAGTTGTTAGTTGTACAGAGTTTTGCTCCTTAATCGTTAGCATATTTATATTAATTATAGAATCAAAGAAAGAGGTGCTCCAAAATAATGGGGCACCTCTTTGTATCTCCGCCGGGAATCGAACCCGAATCTAAAGTTTAGGAAACTTTCGTTCTATCCGTTGAACTACAGAGACATTTTTTATTCGGCGCAAAGGTACTCTATTTTTTTATTTCTGCAAAATAAGATATAGTAGCTTAACTTAATCAAATATCTGTTTCAGTACATCTATTGATTTAAGTGCCGAGAAACCTTGATGTATTCTGTAATACTCCACCATTCGTTCAAGTGCTTCTCGCCTCTCGTCACGCGAGAATTTAAACAGATGAAGATTGCTGAAATTCATTCGTGAGAGCAACATGAATTTTTCGGCATCTGAGGGCATTAAGATATGGTTATGCATTGGACGCGAAGTAACAAAAATGCCATTAAGCATATCAAAATACGCTCCCTTTACGTAACTGCCTGTATCGGGGAAGAATCCTAAAAACGATGAGAGATTAAACAGAAAACATAGATGAAAATTTGCTTTTCCCTCCTCCATTACATTATATAACGATATAGTATCAGTCAAAAATTTAAAGAATATCGGGTATGGCTCAGGCTCGCGAATTACTCTCATCAAGAACTCTGAAAGGAAGAGTGCCACAGTGTTTTTTATGGCATCGAATTGTAATTGTTGTAATACCAACGATTCAATTCCCCTTATCTTCTGAAAACTCTCCTTGGAACGGTAATCACACTCTATAGAGACTATTGAGAGAGGCGATAGCAACATGCGTTTCATACGAGAAGCTTTGCTATTACCTATAACAAAGAGATAGGCTACCCTGCCATACTTTTCGGTATAAGCATTTACTATGAGGGTAGTATCGTTATGCTTTGTTACGTGAAGTATAACAGCATTGCTCTTCTCAATCATAAACCTAATGATTATAATAAAACAACGGGGCTACAATTGTAGCCCCGTTGAGATATATAGTTTATTTATTTCACTATAAATACTTTACTCTCAGAAAGTTCCTCGCCTACGACTTTTACTATGTAGTTTCCACTACCTACATTACAGTTGAAAGGAACCTCTATAGTGTCATTCTCTTTATTTACAGTTATTGTTTCTATTTGTTGCCCCAAAGTCGAGAAAACAGCAAGATTAACCTCTCCTCTTGCAGCACCGCTTACTTGAACGGTGAATGTTCCCTCGTTGGGGTTTGGAAAAACCTTTACATTCTCCTCCTTTACACTCTCGCTTATTGCAGGTCTTATTCCGGTAAGTTCTGATTTAAGTTCTCCATTCTCCATTGTAATGCGATATTGCTCGCCTTTTACTGTAGGGAATGCCATTTTTTTACCATTGTAACGTACGCGACACTCTTCGCCCATGTTTGATGTTACCAAAGCATAATCTAATTGATTGTTTGCATAGTAAATATCAACTGTAAAGTTACCTCGGGCAAGAAGTCCTGTTATTGAACCCTCTGTCCAATCTGATGGCAATGCAGGAAGGATATATAATGTATCCATTTGACTTTGCAAGAATAACTCTGAAATACCTGCTGTTCCTCCAAAGTTACCGTCAATTTGGAATGGTGGGTGCGTATCCCACATATTATCCATTGTTCCCTCTTTTAAAAGGTTCTTGAACAATGTATATGCATGGTCGCCATCTTGAAGACGTGCCCAGTGGTTAAGTTTCCAACCCATACTCCAACCTGTAGCTGCATCGCCACGTTGACGTAATGTCTCTTTACAAGCCTCTGCCAACTCGGGTGTTGTTATTGGGTTAACTGTGCTACCCGGATGCAAACCAAACAAGTGGTTTGTATGACGGTGTTGGTCGCCGTATGGATCAATATCTTCATACCACTCTTGAAGTTGTCCGTAACGTCCAATTTGGTAAGGATACATATTATTCAATTTGTTTTTCCACTCAGCTACAAGGTCGGCGTCTTTATTAAGAATTTCTGCAGCTTTAATAGCCTCAATCAAAACCTCACGAGTTACTGCGTTTGCATATGTTGCTCCAAGGTCACATGTTCCGTGCTCGGGAGAATATGAGGGAGCAGATGTATATGAACCATTAGCATAGTATAATAGGTCTGATACAAAGTTTGCACTTGATTTGATAATATCGTAACCTACTTCTGCCAACCACTCTTTATCGCGAGTATAATCGTAGTACTCCCAAATTTGTGTTGTTAACCATGGACCAGCTGTTGGGTTGTAGTTCCAACTCATGTCTGTATCAACAAGAGGAGCTGTAAATCCAAAGATGTTTGTTGACACCTCGGCTGTCCAACCTCTTGCGCCGTAGTATGCTTGTGCTGTACGTTCTCCGGGTTTAACCAAACCTTTTACATAATCAATGAATGGTTGGTAACACTCCAACATATTTGTACATGTTGCAGGCCAATAGTTCATTTGAAGGTTAATATTGTTGTGATAATCGACACGCCATGGTCCGTCAATGTTGTTATTCCACATACCTTGAAGGTTAGCAGGCATATTTCCTGCGCGAGAACATGCTATTAATAGGTAACGACCATATTGGAAGTATAGAGCCTCTAACTCGTGGTCTAATGTTCCACTACGATAGTTAGCCAAACGTGTCGGAGTTGGTAAATTCTCAAAAGTTTCATTAGGATTAATTGATAGTTTTACTCTATCAAATATTTTACAATAATCCTCTCTGTGGTTATTGAACAACTCGTTATATGATTTCTCTTTTGCTGCATTAATTACACCATTTACGCTTGCTATTGGATCAACACCCACGAATGCTTTGCTGTCGGTAAATGATGGATTAAAGTTCATCTTATAATCGGTATCAGCCGCAATAATAAAATCAACATCGGTAGAACCTGTTACTGTAATTTTGCAAGTTGAAGCGTTAGTAGTAACTGTTCCTCCTCCGTTGGTACGAACATACACGCGCATTGCCCACTCCATTCCGTTGTTGTCAATTTTGCAATCGTAAAGCAAACCTCCGTCAACCTGAGTTACACTTTGCACGTTTTGAGGGCAATTGAATGAGAATGTAAGGTCTTGTGTTCCTCCTTTTGATTGGAACTTCCATACCATAACGCTATCGGGGTATGAACAGAAATATTTACGAGTATAACCTACTCCATCAGCATCAAATTTTACAACAACCATTGAAGAGTCCATATTCATAATTCTCTTATAGTTGGTAACGTTGCTTTCGTTTATACCTGTTTCAACGTATGCCTCACCCATCATTGTAAATGTACCAAATACATTTTTGTTGTAACTTATTGTTCCGTTATAGTTATTTTGCACCAATGAGTGAGCTGACGAATTATTACCTGCAACCAAATAGTTACGCACTTGTTGAAGGGTAGAAGAAGAAACGGTTTTGTTCATGTTCCAATAGTTGGTAACGCCTGTTCCGGGGCCTCCTTTCCAAAGAGTTTTTTCGTTCATAACCACACGCTCTTTATTTACTGCACCCATAATAGTAGCACCTAACGAACCATTACCAATGGGGAATGATTTTTTCTCCCAATTTTGGTCTGGGTTAGTAGTTGTTGCGCTAAAATCGTTAGTGTTCCAAATTGCGAGACCTGCTGTTGATGAGTTAGGAGTATCAAACCAAATTGCATTTCCTTTTGTATAGTCAACTATGTTTGATACGGTATATCCTCCTTCTCCCGAATCAAATCCGGTCTCTTTATTGCCATTTACAGTTACATTGTTTATTGTAACTTTTATTGAATTTCCTAATGTTGCATCAGTTGCCACATCGGCAATCAACATGAAATAGTTGTTGCCATGAGCCAAAGTTTTGTCTGCAGTGAACGATGCAAGATTACGAGAGAATGATGCTTTTTCGGCAATAATCTCAGTTGTTACATTGCCTGAAGTAGAATATACCCAACGAAGATTGCTGATATCTGTTGATTTCGTTCCTGTAAATTTAACAGAGAATGCAGTAACCGCAAAAGGATTTAATGCTCCGTCTGCTTTTACATTAACCGAAGCAAGAACAATTTTTTTCTCTCCACAATTAACATCGCCTGAGCGTTTGTCAACAGAGACAGAAACAAGTTCCATATCCTTTGGAGCATTTACCTTGATTGCAAAATCAACCACACAACCTCCATTTGATGTAATATAATTTCCCGATGTGCTACTTCCACAAGGATCCAAACTATTCCAATCTACTTTAAAACGAGCTGTATATGTGCCTGCATCAAGAGTTGATGGAATTGTAAATGCAGGCATTACACTTGCATTTGGCAATCCTGCTCCATTGCTAACATATACACCGGCACTATTAGGTGCATTTGAAGCACCTGATGAGCTGTAATAAGAGTAACTTACTACCTCTCCTCCTGTTGTACCATCAGCATTAAGAGTTTGATTAAACTCCCCGTCTTGATTATAATCGACATAAAGATAGCCATGCATCCATGCACCATTCCAAGTCAAATCAGAGAATGTAATCTCTTCACCCGGGGAGGTCTCAAAAACAGTTGATTTACGATCATAATAGATAGACCCCGATGTGGTTTGGTTTACAGAAACACTTTGAGTTGTTGTTCCATCGGTAACTCCAAACGACACTAAATTTCGTCCGTTACTTGCATTATAATTACCAAATGAGCAATCGGCGTATGCATTACCAAATACCATTGATAAAACTAACACAAGAGTACTAAGTAAAAGTTTTTTCATAATAAAATAGTATATTGTTTATTTCCTTATTTGCAATAATTCCCATTTTCGTTACAAATATATAATAAAATAGCATACATTTCACATTATTATATAAATAAATTTATTAGCAAAAGAGGTATTATATACCCACGAGAAAGAAAAGAACTATTTTTTGTCAAAGTTTTTAGGTAAAAAATTTGTCCAATTAAAAAAGAGTATATATCTTTGCAGTCGCAAATCGGGAAAGGTGTCTTGCAACACCAAAACGAAATGCAAAAGCCTTGGCCCTTTCGTCTATCGGTTAGGACGGGAGATTCTCATTCTCCAAAGAGGGGTTCGATTCCCCTAGGGGCTACTAAATATTAAAAATTAAAAATAAGAAAATTAATGGCAAACCATAAGTCTTCTATCAAAAGAATCCGCGAGACAGAAACTCGCCGTTTGCATAACAGATATTATGCAAAAACTATGCGTAATGCAGTTCGCAAACTACGCGCAACTACTGAGAAAGAGGAGGCTGCTTCTCTATTGGTAAAAGTAACTTCAATGCTTGACAAATTAGCTAAGAAGAATATTATCCACAAAAACAAAGCAGCAAATCTTAAATCAAAATTAGCTCTTAAAGTTAACAAACTATAAGAAAGCGAGCGTTGGACAATCCACGCTAAAAGGATGGTCCATTCGTCTATCGGTTAGGACGCAAGATTTTCATTCTTGAAAGAGGGGTTCGATTCCCCTATGGACTACGAAAGGTTGAACAAAAGTTCAATCTTTTTTTGTTTTACAAAACATCCTTTCTTTTGTTATTGTTTGACACAAAAGAAGAAAACTCTCGGAGTGAAAACTTCGAGAACTTTTGTTTTAAGAGGATCAAATATAGATAATATATTTCTTTGAGAGAAAACAATTTAAACACCCGTATTAAGCCTTTTAATGATTAAAATTAAACTTTGATTTTTAAGACTGAAGAATCTGTGATTTTATAAAAAAGTGAATTTTCAAATTTATTTTTATACTTCTGCCGTAACAGATTTACAATTATATTACATTTCTGAAAAATATATTTTATCTTTATAGAGACAAAAAATAAGTGAATGGTTAAATATTCTGATAAGATTAGAGAGATTAAAGAAATAGGTTCGAATGCTTATAATCTTTCATTGAAAACTCTAGAATATAGTTGTGATATATATCTAGAGCACTCGAACTATTTAAAAAAAGGAGACTCCTTTTCAATCTATTTAATGAAACAAAATTTACATAGAATAATTGAAAATAGGGAGACTTTGTATGGATTAAAAAAACGGTTAATCTCTTATAGAAATGATATAGATAATGCCATACAGAATGAAGCCATTAAACAACTTAGTCTTGTAAATACAGCTATTGATTCTTGTCGGGAATCTATCAGAGGTGTAGAAGATACTTTTGGAGAAGAGTTCAAAGAGGAAAATATCACCCCTCTATTTCGTCAAGTTGAGAATAAATCTTTTTCAAAGGATAAAAATAAATCTCTCGCTTTAATTATTTATATTATTTTACTAATAATAGGAGCATTCCTTCTCTTCTTTTAGTCCTTTTTTAGTAACTTATAATTACTCATATTTGCAAAAAGGATACTTTAAATCATTTGCCCCAAAACATCCTATGTTATAATGTTACAACAAAATTGCTCCTCTAAAAACCCCTAACCCTAAAACCAAAAGAAATCGCTAAGTATACTTAGCGATTTCTTATTTGTGGTCCCACTTGGGCTTGAACCAAGGACCCCCTGATTATGAGTCAGATGCTCTAACCAACTGAGCTATGGGACCTCTTTTGTATAGGCTTTCGCCTCAAAAGCGGTGCAAATATACACAGTTTTTTTAATATGACAA
>JAGBHI010000067.1 GCA_017935575.1 Bacteroidales bacterium
ACTCATCATCTCTCCAACAGTGTAACCGCTGCTGTCGCAACCCATAGAGGTTAGCAACTCATTAAGGAATAGTTTACGATTCCAATATTCATTGCAACAAAGAAGATATACACCGCTATTACTTGCAGCATATTGCTTAACCGCAAATGTTTTGCCACTACCAGCAGCACCTGTAACAGCCATAACTAACGAGTTCTCTTTAATATCGGTTAATATTGCTGTCATTCTGCGATAGTCGCCTGTCTCAACTGCTGTCCACTTCTCGTCTTTGTAGCCAATTTGAGCGGCAACATTACGCCACATATCATCTTTTATTAAATCCCAATTGCCATTGAGCATCTGACTTATAGTGGCAGAACTTACGCCTGTAAGAGTGTTTGCTGCTCTATTCTGACTCCCGTAACGCTCGCAATACTCTCTGAGAGTGTTTACAATTTGTTGTTTCTTGATTGCTTCCATAATCATTTAAATACTATTTAATTGTTGTTTAATAATCATTATAAATATCCTCAACGGCAAATATCTCTTCAACAGGCGTAGGTGTTGTATTGCCTCTTTTAGCACTCCGGGCATTCAACCTGTTTTTGTGTTGCCCTTTGCTGTCGGTAATCAAGAATTTGCTTAAAGTCTCCTCTTCAGGAGTCAGTTGTTTTGTTCCATACATACGAAGCACTGTTGCATCTGCCGAACATATCTTATCTGCAATTATAGCATCGTGTTCACGGTTAAAGCGTCTGACTCTTTCAAGCTGCTCCGCATCACCCGGTTTACGGTCTGCCAATGCCATAGGTTGAACATACTTCTCCTCAAGCATAAAACAGCGTGTTCCATCTTCATTAACTGCTAATGCCCTGCTCATATCATCGGGGTTATATCTTACCTCCCAACGAGTAGAGGCAAACATTCTGAAGGTGTGATTGAAGCACTCGTAATCAAATCGTTGTCCGCCTACTGTAATATGCAAACCGCTACCTTGCATCAAACTTCGGTGTCCGTTAGTTTCTCCAAAGTTGAACAGGTAACGCTCATAACTATATGCTCGCTTGCGGTCAATGGGTGTCAATGCCCAGGCTGCCAAATATTGGTCACGAAGTGCTGCACGTTCAGCCTCTATATATGATGCTAATTGCTTGCATACTCCCTCAAAATCGGGAAATTGTGTTTGAAATTTGGTGAGATATTCACCATTAGGTTGTGATTCTTTACGGCTTGTTATACCATAACCGCTCCAGTTGATGGTGTTTTTGCAATACTTATCGTTGAACTGTCCGAACCATCGCTCAATTACCTTTGATTTTGCATTTCCTACTGCAGCAGGTGTAACCCTATCGGTCGCCTTACTGTAAATGTCGCTCATCTTGCTTATTGCGTAGTTGTCGCTCTGGAGTTGCAACACCTCATACATCTCTCCGAACAACTCTGCCGTATGCTTTATAGCGTTGGCAACTGCTTGCTTAATTAATGTCGGAGTCTCGTGTGTTCCTATGGCGTAACCGATAGGATATTTTAAACAAGGATCAAGAACCACAACGATAGTCGGGTTATTATAATATGTCGTAACCGAGTGTCCTTTTTTGTTTATCTCTTGCTTTTGATAAAGCAACTCTGCTTTCCAACCGTCAAGTGTCCACATTTGCATAGGAAAGATAGGAGCAGAACGCTTAACCTGCATACTGCGGTTATTATAGTAAGCTCTGCCACCTCTGCGGCGTGGATATATTACATCGGCATATTTGTCGCGGTAATTGGCAACGGTACTCGCTGTAACGCTATTCCAACCCCAAGTAGCAGCCATCTGGTTATATTTGCGAGCAACCTCTGTGTCATCGAAGTTATGAGGCAACGATAATAGAGTAAGCATAGTGCTCATTTGCTCCTCACTCTTAACTCTTGCAGCATTACGATTATTATTGGTATATCCTTTGTGAATAAGGCTTACATATCCCTCTTTTTGGTAGAGTTTAAATTTGCTTTCCAACCTGCGAGGATTGGCAGGGAGTGAATGAGGATAGCGTGTACGGTCAATCTCTTGTGCCGACTCTGCTATAACGTCCCAAAATCTAACCGCTTTGCTACCCAATGCCGAGCGTTTAGCTCTGCGATTAGCAATCATAACACCGATAGCATTAAGCACAACAGCATTAGCGTAATACTCGCGTCTCTTCTCCGTTGGTAAATGTCTGCCATCTTCGCTAATCTCGTACTCGTCAAAGAACCTTGAAGCCTCCAAATCGTCCTCAATAAGTTCTGCTAATCGGTTAGTCTTGACAATATCGTATGGATTGCCTCCCAACTTTTCAATTACCTTTGCCTTGAACCTATCAGGCATATTATCAAAGGCAACTAAAGCAGGAGTATTACGGCAACCACGACGAAGAATAGTTATATCTTTACTTCGAGAGAGATATTTGTAATTAGCTTCCGAAAAAATGCCAGAATTGATAAGCCAATTGCTCTCTATAGCTAATATATTATTGTAATATTCCATATAAATGTTATTATTTGCTCCTGCTGCGGAGTCGAACCGCAGCCTATGCCATTCAGGATTATAATCTCATTGCTTGTGCTTGTATATTTTCTATCTCTGCCAGAGTTGGCTTGTTAAACCCTGCTACTTCTTTGCCATCTTTAAGAATTGCCACATAACCGGTTGTTTTGTCGCCTTCAATTTGAACTCCGTTAGGCAAGAACTGACGCATAAAACCATCATTGTCGTGCCAAGTATCTTGTATTGGCGTCCTTACCATCACAATACCCCCACGCTGCATTGCTAATTTCCGTATACGTCGCGAGAGGTTTGTATCATTGACATAACTCAATGCTCTTGACACTGCCATAGCAGAGACCTTAAAAGCATTCATTATAAACTCTCTATCCTTTGTAGGTAGTTCTATATACTTTTTCATTCCCATATTACCTCCTGTAATTTTATAATTGACAATAGATGATCATCTTCAACCATTCTCTTAATAAATTCTGTTGTCGCTGTAAACTCAATCTCTGTCCCATCAAAATTGAACGGTTTGTTATTACTGATTAAATAATCAGCCAAGTATGACAGATATTCATTTGCCTTGTAAGTTTTAAGTTCCATTATTTCCACCATATTAAATATTCTCCACCACGTGGTCCCACGTGTATATGTTCGTATCTCTCTTTTTTCTTGTTGTAATATAACTCTCCTTGTATAGAGTATTGCTTACCATTAATTTCGTACTCGAAAACATTACCCCAATGGTCTGTTCCCTCAATAATCTTTGTAAAGTCCATAATTGTTAAATTTATATTGTTTAAATCCTTATTTTTTCGTATTTTTACCACCGTGTTATTATAACCACGATGCAAATATAGAATATTTTCTAATAACAAACAAATATTATTAGAATATTTTCTAATTTATTATTTTGTGCTTAATATTATATGATTTTAAAAAGATTAAAAGAATACCTTGATTATAAAGGAATAAGCATTTCTGCCTTTGAGAAAAGTGTTGGAATGTCTAATGCTTCATTTTCTAAACAACTCAATACTGGGAAAACTATTGGAGCAGATAAATTAGAAAATATTCTAACAAAATATTTCGATTTATCCGCTGATTGGCTACTTAGAGGTGAGGGTGAAATGATTATACCCGACAAAAAGGATAAAAAAATAATTCCGCTATATGATAATGAAACAACGATAGGTGGATATAACTCAATTGTTGCAGAAACAAATACACCTTCACAACCATCTGATTGGATTGATGCTGGAGATTGGTTTCCTGAAGCAACTGCTGCTATTCGCCATTATGGAGATAGTATGATTGAATATCCCAGTGGATCTATTTTAGCCCTCAAACGTGTTAATGATCTAAGACTTATCATAGGAGGAAGAAATTACGTTATAGAAACAACAGAATATAGAATTACAAAGAAACTATACGATGATGGGGGAGATGTTATAATGGCATATTCAAGCAATACAGAAGTTAATCCTGATGGAAGATTAAAACATCCTCCTATCAGTATTCCCAAAGAGACAATTAGACATATAGATCTTGTTCTTGGGTGTGTAATTAAAGAGTATAGTAATGGTGCTATTTTAATACAAAAATAGTCTCAAATTGTACGAGCAAAATACCCCCAAATAGGGAGATAGGCACTAAACACCCCTAATAAAAGTAGTAAAAACGCCTAAAACGCCCTATGCAAAAGGTTTTAAGAGGGTAAAAACTTCAAAAACTCGTGTACTTTTTATGTATTATGGGGGTCAACTCAACGCATTTTAATGTATTATAGGGGTAAACTCACGCACTTTTTTTCGTGATTTCCTATCCCCAATCCTATCCCCAATTGTATCCCCAATCGCACATTTCAGCAAAAAACGCCACAAAAAGCACCCAAAAAGTACCATCAAGAACCACCCATAA
The DNA here is from genome assembly GCA_017935575.1 of Bacteroidales bacterium. GTDB lineage: Bacteria > Bacteroidota > Bacteroidia > Bacteroidales > G3-4614 > Caccoplasma_A. Next base: position 4,412 of record JAGBHI010000067.1, read on the forward strand.
AACAGCAATTAAGCACACTTCAAATAGTATTCAAATAGCCTTCAATAGCAGCCAATCTCAGCCTTAAACAACCAAACCTAAGCAAGACCACACAAACACCCTCAAACCCCTCTAAAATCAAGCCTAAACAAGACTTTAGCCCTCAAGATAAGCAATACTAAAGCATAAAAAAAGGAGCCCCCACAGCCCCCAATTAACACAGAATTAAATCAAACTTAATCAATCCTGTTAATTATATCCATTGAAATTAACATCAAATTAAACCAACTTAACAGGTTTCGTACAATTCATTTTTAACCTCTATTCCTTATCTTATTAATTATTAATATTTTACGATTATCCTATTTGTACAATTCATTTAC
>JAGBHI010000068.1 GCA_017935575.1 Bacteroidales bacterium
ATTAAATTATTTGCAGTGTTGCTATTGTCATTGTTATTTGTAGGTTGTGAGAATAATAATGATATTGATAATGAAATTGAAAAAGAAAAAGAAAAAGTTCCGGAGATACCACAAGGCATTGACCTTAACAAATATGCCTTTGGAATACCTCTTGAAGATGTTGATGGCATTGGAAATAGATTAAAATTTTCGTTGTCATTTTGGGTGAATGCAAAAGAGTTCAATCATTTGACAGAGGGAACAACTCTTTTTAGTATCAGAGATGTAAAATCAACCTTCCCTGATAATGATTATGGTTGGATATGTGCTAATATAGGACCTGGTCGCTTTAATAAAAACAGTGAAGGACTCTCCATATCTATTGATAATATGTATAGTAATCCCTCGTTGGCATTTCCATTTGTTCAATATGATTTTACAGAGACTCAATGGTATAACTTTACATTTGTATTTGATTATACAAATAAGCGAGAGGTAAAAGCATATATAAATGGCGATTTAATATATGAAACTCCGGGACAAGCTACTTACGATGATTCTTTTGATGATAAAATGGTATTATTGATAGGAGGATTTGCTCAAAACAGAGCGCCATTAAATGCTTGTATTGATAAGGTGCAAATATATACAAAGGCTCTGTCAGAATCAGAAGTACAAGAGAGTATGGTTGCTCCATTGTTGCAAGATCCATCATTGTGTGCATATTGGGATTTTGAAAAGAATTCAAATATTGATTCTGATGGCTTTATGCATTCAGATAATAACACAGGCGTAAAAGCAACCATGTATGAGATAGAGACGCATACTGTAGTGGATACAGATAGGAATAAAGAATATGTGTATTCTGCAGGATTACAGGTTAGACCATTTACTTTTGCTATGGGCAAATAGATATTCATAATAAAAACAGATAATGGCAGAGAGGTCTCTTTCTGCCATTTTGTTATAAATTTAACAATAAAAAGTTACTATAAATTATAATATTACGCCAAAAAGTTGTATCTTTGCACCCGAAAACAATATCTGAATATAGTTCAGGGGCTAAATAAATCAATATTTTCTTCGTTGGAGTGTTTGAATGATGCTTACTAAACACTCTGATTTTCATCAATTTGCAGGCAAAGTTTGTACTGTCTTGCAATTTGCTATGCTAAAATTTGGTGAAGTGAATAAAATTTGTTTATTTTGCACTCTGTTTTGAATAGGTGTTGAAATTAATAAAAAAACAGTATAATAAGATGTCAAAAATTTGTCAAATTACCGGAAAGCAAGCGTTGGTTGGCAATAATGTATCTCACTCTAAAAGACGTACAAAGAGAAGATTTAATGTCAACTTGTTTACAAAGAAGTTTTACTGGGTTGAGCAGGATTGTTGGATTGACCTCAACGTATCAGCTGCAGGCCTTCGTTTAATTAACAAAATTGGTCTTGATGCAGCATTGAAGCAAGCTGCCCAAAAAGGTTTTATTTAATTTTAAAAAGTAAGAATCAGATATGGCAAAGAAAGCTAAAGGTAACAGAGTTCAAGTAATACTTGAGTGTACCGAGCACAAAGAGAGCGGAATGCCCGGAACTTCACGTTATATTACTACAAAGAACCGTAAGAATACCACCGAGAGGTTGGAACTTAAAAAATACAATCCTATCTTAAAAAGAGTAACAGTTCATAAAGAGATTAAATAATTAAGATATGGCAAAGAAAACAGTCGCATCATTGCAAAAAGGTGAGGGACGTACCTACTCAAAAGTAATTAAAATGGTAAAGTCTCCTAAAACTGGTGCATATATCTTCGAAGAGGAGATGGTACCTAATGAGAAAGTAAACGAGAAACTTGCAAAATAAGTTATCTACAATAAAATATAAAGGCTGTTGGAGTGCTATAAACACCCCGACAGCCTTTTGTCATTATCAGTAATCTTCTAAAAGTTATGGGATTTTTTGACTTCTTTTCAAAAAAAGAGAAAGAGACTCTTGATAAGGGATTGGAAAAGACAAAAACAGGAGTCTTTTCTAAATTGGCGCACATTGTAGCAGGTCGCAGTACAGTTGATGACGATTTGCTTGACGATTTGGAAGAGGTGCTTATAACATCAGACGTTGGTATTGAAACAACACTCCGTATAATTGAGCGTATTCAAAAACGTGTTGCGCGCGATAAATACTTATCATCTTCTGAACTTCAAAACATATTGCGCGAAGAGATAGTTGAACTTCTTACCGAAAACTCTACAACTGATGGTAATGGTTTTGAACTTCCTTCCGACCGTCACCCCTATGTGATAATGGTTGTTGGTGTTAACGGTGTAGGAAAAACAACTACAATCGGAAAACTTGCACACCAATTTAAAAAAGCAGGAAAGAAAGTATATTTAGGTGCAGCCGATACTTTCCGTGCTGCGGCAGTTGAGCAGTTGGATATCTGGGGCGAGCGCGTAGGAGTTCCTGTTATAAAACAGGGAATGGGTAGCGATCCTGCATCTGTGGCATTTGATACACTATCTTCGGCAAAGGCAAACGATGTCGATGTGGTAATCATTGATACAGCAGGACGTCTTCATAACAA
>JAGBHI010000069.1 GCA_017935575.1 Bacteroidales bacterium
AACTCTATATGCCCTGTATAATAAATATTGAAACATCAACAAAGGTCTGTTCTGTTGCAGTAACATGCGACGGAATGGTGGCATTCAATAAGGAACATCACGAAGGTCCATCGCATGCTTCGCTTTTAGGAGGATTTGTACAGGAGGCATTAGATTTTATAAAGAGCAATAATCTTAAATTAGATGCAGTTGCTGTAAGCGGAGGTCCCGGTTCATATACAGGTTTGCGTATTGGTGTATCAATGGCAAAGGGGCTATGTTTTGGTTATGATGTTCCGTTAATAGCTCTTGATACAACTGAAATAATGGCATGTTCGGTGCTATTTAATCCGAACGTTGATGAAGAGGCGATGTTGTCTCCTATGATTGACGCTCGCCGTATGGAGGTATATTCTGCTATTTACGATAGAGCATTACAGCCAATATTGCCAATATCGGCTAATATAATTGATGAAAATAGCTTTTCTGAAATATTAAAGGAACGTAAGGTGGTTTTCTTTGGTGATGGCTCAGATAAGTGCAAAGATGTTATAAAGAGCGAAAATGCAATATTTGTATCGGGTGTCGTACCTTTGGCAAAATCAATGTTGGCTCTCTCTGAAAGAGCTTTCCGAAACGCTGATTTTAAAGATACTGCATATTATCAGCCTTTCTATTTAAAAGAGTTTCAAGCTACAATTCCAAAAAACAAAGTATTAAATAACAATAACAGATAATGTTGGAATATAACACACAGATAAAGAAATTGGTATTGCCGGAGTATGGCCGTAATATTCAGCGAATGGTTGACTATTGCGTAACAATTGAAGATAAAGAAGAGCGTACTCGTTGTGCTTATGCCATAATTGCTACAATGGGAAACCTGTTCCCTCATTTGCGCGATATAAACGATTTTAAGCATAAACTTTGGGACCATTTGGCAATAATGTCCGATTTTAAACTTGATATTGACTATCCGTATGAGGTTGTGAAACCCGATAATCTTCATACAAAACCACAACCTATACCTTATAAATTATCGCCTATAAAGTATCGTCATTATGGTAAGATAATGGAGGAGATGTTAAATAAGTGCTGTACCTTCCCTGAGGGTAGCAAAGAGCGCGAACAATTCGTATCGCTTCTTGCCAATAATATGAAAAAGACACTATATAACACAACAAAAGAGATAGTGGAAGACGATAAGATTTTAAAGGATATAAAAGAGTATATTGGTGATGTTGTTGGAGAACTCTCTGTTGAAGATTTGAAGTTGCGTTCAATTAAAGATTTGCAACCAAAGAAAAACAACAATAACAAAAACAATCGTCAAAATAAAAAATAGCAGGTATGTCATCATTTATAATTGAGGGCGGTCATCGCCTTAACGGCGACCTTACTCCCAAAGGGGCTAAAAACGAAGCATTACAAGTTATATGTGCAACCTTACTTACCGATGAGGAGGTTACAATAACCAATATACCCGATATCAGAGATGTAAATAATCTTATTCAGCTTTTGGCTGATATGGGAGTGAAGGTAACTCGTATAGGTGTTGGAGCATATACATTTAAAGCTGATAATATTGATTTGGCATATCTTGAAAGCGATGAATTTATAAAGAAGTGTTCATCGTTAAGAGGCTCTGTTATGATAGTTGGTCCGTTGGTGGCTCGTTTTGGTAAAGCTATTGTGGCAAAACCGGGAGGCGATAAAATAGGACGTCGCAGGCTTGATACCCACTTTTTAGGAATACAAAAATTGGGAGCTAAATTTAAATACGATACAAAAAAACAGGTATATGAGATTAGTGCTACAGCCTTAAAAGGTTGTTATATGCTGTTAGACGAAGCTTCTGTAACAGGTACGGCAAATATCTTAATGGCAGCGGTTTTGGCTAAAGGAACAACAACAATATATAATGCGGCTTGTGAACCATATCTTCAGCAGTTGTCAAGAATGCTAAACTCAATGGGTGCACAAATTGAAGGAGTAGGCTCTAATCTCTTAACTATAACAGGAGTTGATAGCTTAAAGGGTTGCTCGCATCGTTTATTGCCCGATATGATTGAGGTGGGTAGCTTTATAGGAATGGCTGCGATGACAGGCTCGGATATTCGTATAAAAGATGTTGCAGTTAAAGAGTTGGGTATAATACCTGATGCTTTCCGCCGATTGGGAATAAAAATTATACAAGAGGGAGATAATCTATATATACCTCAGCACGACCATTATGAGATTGATACCTTTATGGACGGCTCAATAATGACTTTTGCTGATGCCCCTTGGCCAGGCTTGACACCTGACCTTATGAGTGTAATTCTTGTTGTAGCAACTCAGGCAAAAGGTAGTGTGCTTATACATCAGAAGATGTTTGAAAGTCGCCTTTTCTTTGTTGATAAACTTATTGATATGGGCGCTCAGATAATACTTTGCGATCCTCACCGTGCTGTGGTTATAGGACAAGACAAACAACATCTTTTGAGAGCGACTACAATGGTATCGCCCGATATTCGTGCCGGAATAGCATTGTTAATAGCAGCCATGTCGGCTGAGGGTACAAGTACCATACATAATATTGACCAGATTGACCGCGGTTACGAAAAAATAGATGAACGATTGAATGCAATAGGTGCATCAATAAAACGTATCAGCAATGATTGAACCACGAGAAGTTATAAAGATAGGTAAGGTAACCAAAACTCATGGAGTTTCGGGCGAATTGTCGTGTACATTCATAAATGATATTTTCGGAGAAGATGATGCTCCATATCTTGTTGTAGATATTGATGGTATTTTTGTTCCGTTCTTTATAGAGGAGTATCGCTTTAAGAGCGATGTAACAGCTTTGATAAAGTTTGAAGATATTGACGATACTGATTCTGCAAAACTTCTTTTAGGACGCGAACTCTATTTCCCGATGAAGTATCTGTCAGATGAAGATGTAAATAACTTTGGGGAGGGTCTTGTCGGTTATAAAATATATTCTAATAAATCTCTTATAGGTACAGTAAGTGCTGTTGATGATACAACTGCAAACATCTTATTTTCAATAATAACCGAAAGTGGAGATGAGATTTTAATTCCTGCAACAGACGATTTTGTTGAGAGTATTGATGAGAATAAACGAGAGATAATAATGAGCCTGCCCGAAGGACTTTTAGAAATATGATAAAAAACTCCTTGTAAATCATTGCTAATTCCGAAATTTTAGCTACCTTTGCCGAGAATTTGACCGAAGAGGTGAAAAATATGTTAAATCAATGGTAATCGTGAATGGATAATAACCGCCCAGTTAATAACAACAAACCAATAAAAGGACGTCCTCAGAAGAAGGACGAGTTAAAAGACTCATATCGTATCAACGAAAAGATAACAGCAAAAGAGGTACGATTAGTAGGAGATAATGTAGAGCAAGGTGTTTATTCAATACGTGATGCGAGAGCCATAGCTGATGAACAAGAGTTGGATTTGGTTGAAATCTCTCCCAATGCTGCACCTCCTGTTTGTAGAGTAATAGATTTTCAAAAATTTCTTTACCAACAAAAGAAACGTCAAAAAGAACAAAAGGCAAAAGCTGCTAAAGTTGAAATTAAAGAGATACGTTTCGGACCTCAAACCGATGACCATGATTACAACTTTAAGTTGAAACATGCAATGGAGTTCCTAAAAGAGGGAGCAAAGGTTAAAGCGTATGTATTTTTTAAAGGTCGCTCAATATTGTTTAAAGAGCAAGGCGAAGTTCTGTTGTTACGCTTTGTAAATGACCTTGAGGAGTACGGAAAACTTGAGCAAATGCCTCGCCTTGAAGGAAAGAGAATGATAATAATGCTCTCTCCAAAGAAAAAATAAGAATAAAGAAATTTGCTGGTGTTCAGCAAACAATTATTAAATAACTAAATTACAAAACAATGCCAAAGACTAAAACTAATTCCGGTGCCAAAAAGAGGTTTGCCCTTACCGGATCAGGAAAGATCAAGAGAAAACATGCTTTCAAAAGTCACATTCTAACAAAAAAGACTAAAAAGCAAAAACGTAATTTAACTCACTTCACAACAGTTGCAAAAGCTGACGAGAAGAACATCAAAAAATTACTTTGTATCTCTTAATTCATTTAATTAAACGGAGAAATCCAAATTATTAACCGAGTGTATTAGCACAAAGATTATCGAAAAGGTGATAACGCTAACATTCAAAAAACAGTAAAAAATTATGCCACGTTCAGTAAATCATGTAGCATCAAGAGCGAAAAGAAAGAAAATTTTGAAATTGACCAGAGGTTATTTCGGCGCACGTAAAAACGTTTGGACAGTAGCAAAAAATACATGGGAAAAAGGTCTTACCTATGCTTATCGCGACCGTAAAGACAAAAAAGGTAACTTCCGTGCATTGTGGATACAACGTATCAACGCAGCAGCACGTCTTGAGGGAATGTCTTACTCAAAACTTATGGGAGCAATTCACAAAGCAGGTATTGAGATTAACCGCAAAGTTCTTGCTGACTTAGCGCTTAACAATCCCGAGGCTTTCAAAGCAATTGTTGACAAAGTAAAAAATGCCTAATTGAGCATTTACAGTAAAAAGACTAACTATTCAAAACAGATAAAGAGAAGATTTTTTAATCTTCTCTTTTTTTGTGCTTAATATCTTTATAAGTTGTGATAAACTAATATTAGGAAGGTTCTAAGAATTACTCTTCGTATCCTTTTAGAGTCTCTTTTAGTGTGTTTATTATATCTTCTCTTAATGATTGTGGTTGGATAACTTCTACACTCTTACCTTGCGAAAGAATTTCTTGTTTGAAATCGAAAGATGGTCTTAGTGTATATTCAAATGTGGTAAAATTGTTGCAATCAAAAAGGATTTTTTGTGATTGATGCAGTGGTAGGGTCTTGATGTAATTGTTTTGTGGCGATTTAACTTTAAGGATAATCTTTTCAATGGGCTTGTTTTCAACAAATATTCCAAAACTACCTTTAAAATAATTTTCAGGAGTAAACTCTTTAGGATATACAAACTCCTCTTTGCTTATCTCTGTTGTTGATATACGGTCAAGAGCATATATGCGAATTTCGTTATACTCCTTATTTAAACCTATAATGTACCATCGTTGCTTAAATATTCTGATGAAGTAGGGGAGTAGTGTTACATTATGCTCTTCGCTTTCATAAAATGGTTTATATCTAAAGTTTAGTATGCGATTATCTCGCATTGCCTCAATTATTGTAGTAAGATGTATCTCTCCCGAAGGGTTTTTCTCTAATATAATCCTATCGTGTAGCTTTTGCTGCTCAACTATTATATTATCTACTGCAAAGGAATTAAGTAGCCAAAAACGAACTTTGTCGTTTGATATTGAGTCGCTATCCTCTATGTAATATTCCCATGTAGTTCTATCACACTCAATATTGATATCAAAAAACTCTTGAATCTTTTCGCGATGATTATGAAATGTTCTGCGAGGTATGGGGTTGCCATCTGAGAAGTCGGTATGTATCCAGCAATTATTTATCTCTTTTAACGTCATTCGTTTATTGCGATAAAGAGTATTTACCAACCATACGTATTTGTTGAAAAGATTTTGAGCCATACTATAGGTAATATTATTGGTTTTCTGCTATTCTCTCCATATCTGCCCAAAGTTTATCATCTTTTGGAACAGGCGCAGTAATTGATATAATTTTTTTTGATACGGGGTGTATAAATTCTATGCTTCTTGCATGTAATGAAATTCCTCCATTTGCATTTGAACGCTCGGCACCATATTTTAAATCGCCCTTAATTGGCGAGCCTATTTTTGATAATTGGCATCTTATTTGGTGATGTCGTCCGGTTTTAAGATTAATTTCTAATAGATTATAACGGTCGCTTACTGCAATAACTTTATAAGATAGTTCTGCCTCTTTTGTCCCTTTTCGTGGAGAGTCGTAGGCAATACTCTTGTTCGTCTTTTCGTTACGATATATATGGTGTATTAGTGTCTGACTTTCATATTTGGGCGCATTTTTCACTATAGCCCAATAGGTTTTCTTTACATCGCCCAATCTGAACATATCGTTTAGTCGAGACAATGCTTTGCTTGTTTTGGCAAACACAACAACACCACTTACCGGACGGTCAAGCCTATGCGTAACCCCAACAAATACATTACCCGGTTTTGAATATTTCTCTTTTAACCACTCTTTGATAATTTCGCTGAGCGGTTTGTCTCCGGTTTTATCTCCTTGAACAATCTCAGAGCTTGTTTTATTTACAATTATAATGTGGTTGTCTTCGTAAAGAACTTCCATTAGTATCTATTACTTAAATGTGATATGCTCTATTATAACTTAAAAGACTGCGCCATTTTATCGGCGCAGCCTCTAAAGAATATTCTTGATTATTGAATATTACATATTCATTCCACCACAGCAATGGATAACTTGACCTGATACGTATGATGATAGGTCAGATGCCAAGAATGTACATACATTTGCAACATCTTCGGGTGTTCCTCCACGGCGTAAAGGAATTTGTTTTGCCCAAGCCTCTTTAACATCGTCAGGAAGTACGGCTGTCATCTCAGTAATGATAAATCCGGGAGCAACACAGTTTGCGCGAACTCCGCGAGGACCCATCTCTTTTGCTATTGATTTAGCCAAACCAATCATACCTGCTTTTGATGCAGAGTAGTTGCATTGACCAGCATTTCCGCTAACTCCAACAACTGAAGACATATTTATAATGCTTCCACCACGTTGTTTCATCATAATGGGTGAGATGGCATGAATAAAGTTAAATGCTGATTTAAGATTGATGTTTAAAACCATATCCCATTGTTCTTCTGTCATACGAAGCATTAAAGTATCTCTTGTGATACCGGCATTGTTTACAAGAACATCAATTCTTCCGAAGTCAGCCATAATAGCTTCTACTACAGAATGTGTATCTGCAAAATTTGCAGCATTTGAAGCGTATCCTTTAACTTTTACTCCCAAAGCGGCAATCTCCTCTTCGGTTTTTTGCATATTCTCATCGTACTTAAGATCAGTAAATGCAATATTAGCTCCTTCTGAAGCAAATTTTAAAGCAACAGCTTTTCCAATTCCTCGTGCAGCACCTGTAATTACCGCAACTTTTCCTTCTAATAGTTTCATATTTTTTTGTATTAATGATTGTCAGGGTATATATATTTATTCTCTACAACTCCTTTGGCTTTAACTGCATTAACAATGAGAGTTACTGCTGCGCTACGAATTTCTTCTCTTCCCGGAGACATTCTTTGAAAGTGGTTCCTAACATATGGAGTATCAAATCCTCTTAATGCATAGTGTATCAGAATAGCTGTGGCTTGAATATTTTCAACCTCAAATGTTCTGTTATTAACTCCCTCTTCTAAAATTGAACGAATAAGAGATATCTCTTGTTGCCCTATATCTTTCCATGCATGCTCCAAACTCCATACATCTCTAAAGAATTCAGCTCTTAATGTTCCGTTACGAAGTACAATCTCTTTGATTAGTTCTAAGCGGTGAAAAATATAGTGTGTGAGTTTTTCTTCCGGAGGAAGGTCTTGATTGACAATAGATTTTAGTTTGTCAATTAACTGCATGATTTCAGATTCAACAACCGCCCAATATATATCTTCTTTACTTTTAAAGTGAGTATATAATGTTCTACGTACTTTGCCTGCAGCAGCAGCAATGTCGTTCATGGTTGTTGATTCAACTCCCGATTTTATAAAGAGTTGTCGTGCAACTTCAATTAAATTTTTACGTGTTTTTTCTCCGCGCATTATATTAATTTTGAAATCATATGCGAAGATATACCAAATATAAGTATTTGCCAAAAAAGATTTAAATTAAATTTCACACAAGAACCTTTTGTGTGTTGCGATAATATCTCTATATAAATTTTTCTAAATTTTTTTGGGGATTTTTATTCCAAACACAGATGAGAGCAACGAAAGCATTGAGACTTCAAGCTCGTTTGCTGCTTGAATATCAGGAACCAATACGCGCAAACCTCGTTTATGACACTTGATATTTATTTCTGCTGGCATTTCAATAGGTTCTCCATCTATATGCATAATACCTGCACGTTCTCTGATTATTTTAATTTCAGAAGCAGAGAATATTTTAATTGAGGGGTTGAGTCTTAACGTTTTTGTTAGTAATTGAACAGCTGTAGGAAGTACTTCAAAAAAGTTTATATGATTTATTATTGTTATATCAATTAACCCATCTCTTAGTGATGCAAAAGGTGCAATATAGGCATTGTTACCATATTGCGAAGCATTTCCGCAGGCTATAATAAAGGCTTTTTCGCTAATGGTTCCATCTGGAGTCTTTATGGTATATTTTTCGTTTTTATAATCAAAATACTCTTCAATTGTTTTTGTTATGTATGTAATACCTCCTCTTGATTTAGAACGTGCAAACTTTTCACTTATTTTTGCATCAAAACCGACACCGCATGTAACAAAAAAAGGAATATCGTTTGCGGTACAATAATCGGCTCTTACCATGTGTGAATTTTTTAGAGCTTTTAATGCTGCATTAATACCTACAGGAATACCTAAATGTCTTGCTAAACCATTACCGGAACCCATAGGAACTATTCCTAATATTGTTCGGGTATGTACTAATGCTTTAGCTATCTCATTACATGTTCCGTCACCTCCAACAGACAAAACAATGTCATAACCATCTTCTGCGGCTTGTTTGGCAATTTTTGTTGCATGGCCTGCATATTCGGTAAATGCAATTTCAACAGAAAGAGAGTCTGATTGCATAATATCCATTATTTTTTTGGGAACATCTATTTTCTTTGATGTCCCTGAAATGGGATTTATTATGGCAATAAGACGCTTTTTCATTATTGGTACAGAGATTTTTATACTTTAAACAAAAATGTATGGTAGTATGTTTTTATAAAAATATTTATCATTAAATATAACGTTACAAAAATAATAGAATATTGATTATATTAAAAATTTTATTAAGTTTGTGATACAAAAAATCAAATAAATAAACATAATATATCATAATATGAAAGTTATATACTCTCCTTTATCAACATTAACCCGTAGTATTATTTCTTTGTTGTTAGGTTTTGTTTTGGTTATATGGCCTGAGCAGGTAAATAGTACAATAATTACTATTTTAGGTATAATACTTTTGCTCCCATTTGTTGGAGCGCTTTTAGCTAAGTTTTTTCGTAAAAAAGATGAGTCAAAAGCCTATGATATATTACCTATAATCGGAGGTGGTGGCTCTGCAGTATTGGGTATATTGATGATAATAATGCCAAATACCTTTTCTTCTCTTTTGGCTTTATTCATTGGAATTATGATGTTTTTTGCAGGAATTACACAAATAATAGGAGTGTTTGCCTATTGTCGTGTGGCAAAAAGTTTCTGGCTTATGCTGTTACCTTTGATAACAATAGGTGTCGGCTTATATGCTATAACGAATTTTACTGAGATGGCAAAAACATTATGGATAATATTGGGAGTAATGATTATTTTATATGGAATATCAGAGATACTCAATTATTTTAAGGTAAAGTCAATTGACGGAAAAAATAGTCATATTGAAGAAGCCGAGATTATAGAATAGTGCTATGATAATTAAAGAGATAAGAGAAACACAGGAACAATTATATAAATATATTGAGAATAGGCATTTGAATGATGTTTTTAATTATATGAAAACATTATTGACTTTATGCCAACGTCCCGATTTGTCATCAAAACTTACTACTCTACAAGCAACATATACATATATGACACAATATATGTTGCAAGGGGCAAATGACCCTCAAAGGTTAGCATTATATAAAAATCTAATAATATCTCTATATGAGTTAAGCGATTTGATAATTGATGAGTTGATGATAAATGAATCATCAGATTATTTATATAGTAAAAGAAGATATTATAAAACAAAAGGTGGTGTTAACATAATTCAATTGGCAACAAATCTTTTAGATACACATAAAAAATATCAGTCAATAATAAATGAGGCAAACGAAGATGAAAGAGGTGAAGAGTTATTGCCATTGTTAAAAAGTATAGAAAATTTACAAGAAGATATTTTTTCAGCTATAGCTGCAACTTTCCCTACTACTTCTGAAGAGCAAAAGGCTATAAATGATTTGTTGAATGATGAAGAATATGGTGTGATAACATCATCAGTAGCTATAACAGCATTAATGTTATCAACTCTTTATTACTATAAAGAGAGTAATATCCTTACTCTTTTAGATACATATGTTCTTAGTCGTAATGAAGAGATTAAACAGCGTGCATTATGTTGCGCATTAATATTATGTTATATACATAAAAATAGGGTAGAACTTTCAGATAATATTGCAAAGAGAATATCCCTTTTTTCAGAAGATAGTCTGTTTTGTCGTGATGTAAGAAATCAATTTATGCAATTTATAAGATCTCTTGAGACGGATAAAATATCTGACATCTTTAATAAAGAGATAGTTCCTGAGATTATGAAACTTGCTCCGGAAATTAAGGGTAAAAACGGAATTGAAGATATTTCGGAAGAAAATATGGCTTCAATGCTTGAAATAAATCCGGAGTGGGAACGTAAGATGGATGAGAGTGGTATAACTAAAAGAATAAAAGAGTTGAACGAACTTCAAGTTGATGGATCAGATGTATTAATGTCAACATTTTCATCATTGAAGAATTATCCATTTTTTAATAAAATAACCAATTGGATAAGACCTTTTACATTACAAAATAGTGAGATATATAATTATATTAAAAAAGATGACAAAATGGGGGTTATGCTAACGAACTCTAAGTTTATGTGCAACTCCGATAAATACTCTTTGTCTCTCACATTGGTGCAATTAAAACAGATAAAACCAGATAGCACAATAGAAGATATACCATATGATATGTCAATAAACGAAATATTTAAAGACGATAAAGATGTAAAAGGTGGTATATCAAAAAATATTGCAACACTATATATTCAAGATCTTTATAGATTATTTAAGTTGGCTTACCCTAAATTTAAATTGTATAATATATTTAAGGAGCATATAAACTTATATAAAGTAGCGGCATTAAAACCCATATTTTCAGAAGAAGATACACTAAAGTTTATTGGAGAATTTTATTTACAGAAGGGTTATTATAAATATGCCCAAGAGTATTATGAAGAATTATCCTACCAAAATCCGAATGATGCATTATTCTATCAGAAATTAGGATATTGTAAGCAGATGCAGAAAAATTATGATGCAGCTATTGTTGAGTATGAAAAAGGAGAAAATATCAGGGAGGATTTTTGGACCATTCATCATCTTGCGTTATGTTATAGAGCTATAGGAAACAAAGCAAAAGCATTATATTATTACGAGAAGGCATATGAAATGAAGCCTGAAAGTGTAACTATAGGCTTGCAATATGCGCATACCCTTTTGTCGGTAGAAAATTATTCAGAAGCATTAAAACTTTATTATAAAGTTGATTTTATAACAGAAGGTTCTTCAAAAACATGGCGTCCTATAGCGTGGTGTAACCTAATGTTGGGTAAATTAGAGCAGGCACAAACATATTTTGATAAGATATTAAGTAGTGAGCCTCTCCCTAATGACTATTTTAATGCTGCGCATACTATATTTGCTCAAAATAGAATAGCTGAAGCATACAGATTATATTCCCAATATTTAGAAAAGAGTGGAGGAGATATTGAGTTATTTAAAACCTCGTATGATACAGATACTTCTGTTTTATTGAAATTGAATATTCCTAAAGAGGATATTGCTATAATGAGGGATATGGTAACAGCAATTAATAATTATAAATAAATAGGAGATGCATCTCCTATTTATTTATTAATCTATTTCAGATTTTAGAATTCAGAAGTAAAGTGGAAACGAATTTTTGGGAAATCGCTTTGTGCCATCTGTAGGACATAAGCTGAGTCTGCAAGAAATACATCACGACCCTCTTTGTCTTTAGCCATATATTGGTACTTGCGCTTTTTAAAATTCTCTAACTCTGCATTATCATCACTCTCAATCCAACATGCTTTATATAGTGATATAGGTTCCCATTTGCATTGAGCTCCATATTCGTGCAATAAACGGTATTGAATAACCTCAAATTGTAGCTGTCCTACGGTGCCAATTATACGTCGGTTATTATATTGGTTTATAAATGACTGAGCTACTCCTTCGTCCATAAGCTGATCAATACCTTTATTAAGCTGTTTTGCCTTCATAGGATCGTTGTTCTCAATATATTTGAACATCTCGGGCGAAAAACTTGGTAATCCTTTGAAGTGTAGCTCTTCACCAGCTGTAAGAGTATCTCCAATTTTAAAGTTACCGGTATCAGGTAATCCTACAATATCGCCGGGAAATGCTTCGTCAAGAACCGATTTCTTTTGTGCCATAAAGGCAGTGGGGCTTGAGAAGCGCATCATCTTGCCATGGCGAATATGTTTATAGTTCTCGTTACGAACAAATTTACCCGAACAAACCTTTACGAATGCAATACAACTGCGGTGGTTTGGATCCATATTTGCATGTATCTTAAATACAAATCCGGTAAAAGCCTCTTCTTCAGGTTTTACTTGTCGCTCTATTGCATTAATTGGTAATGGTGCAGGAGCTATATGAGTAAAGCAGTCTAATAACTCTTTAACTCCAAAATTATTTAGAGCTGAACCAAAAAATACAGGAGCCAACTCCCCTTTAAGGTAGTCATTTTTATCAAAGTCAGGATAAACTCCTGATATAAGTTCCAAATCGTTTCTCAGACGTTCTGCATCACTCTCTCCAATATAGTTTTCAAGTTCAGGATTATTTATATCTGTAAACTCAACAGATTCAGTTACAACCTGTTTGCTTGGAGTATATAGGTTTAAGTTTTTTTCGTATATGTTATATACGCCTTTAAATCTTTGTCCAATATTTATAGGCCAACTTAATGGACGGACAGCAATTTTTAATTCACTTTCTAACTCGTCAAGAATTTCAAACGGATCACGACCTTCGCGGTCTAATTTATTTACGAATATAATAACAGGAGTTTTACGCATACGGCAAACCTCCATTAATTTTCTTGTTTGCATCTCAACACCTTTGGCAACGTCAACAACAATTATAACACTGTCAACGGCAGTAAGAGTGCGGTATGTATCCTCGGCAAAATCTTGGTGTCCGGGTGTGTCCAGAATATTTATTTTATAGCCTTCATACTCAAACCCCATAACAGAAGTGGCAACAGAAATTCCGCGTTGTTTCTCTATCTCCATCCAGTCAGAGGTTGCTGTCTTTTTAATTTTATTTGATTTTACAGCACCGGCAATGTGAATAGCTCCACCAAAAAGTAACAGTTTTTCAGTTAAAGTGGTTTTACCTGCATCAGGGTGGCTTATAATTGCAAAAGTCCTTCTTCTCTCTATCTCTTGGGTAAGTGTACTCATATTTTATTAAATATTATTTTTGTTAAGGATATCAATACATTTTTTCAGGCTTTCTTCCCAGTTGGGGATAGTTATGCCATATGTTTCTTTTATTTTGTTTTTATTCAGTACGCTATATTTTGGGCGAGTTGCTTTTGTTGGATATTGCTCAGTTGGGATAGGATTAATTTTACACTTAACTTCGGCAAGTTCATGAATTAAACAAGCAAATTCATACCAACTACATTCTCCCTCATTAGAATAATTATATATTCCGGGTATAAATGTTGGAGTATTAATTATTTGGTTAATAGCTAATGCAAGGTCAGCGGCATACGTTGGTGTCCCTTTTTGATCGTTAACTACATTTAAAGAATCTCTTACCTTACCTAAATCTATCATGGTTTTAACAAAATTCTTTCCATAAGTAGAGTATAGCCAAGCTGTTCGTATAACTATACCACTATTAGGCAGAATAGTCAAGATAGCCTCTTCTCCTTTAAGTTTTGTTTTACCATAAACCGATTTGGGAGATGTGATATCATTCTCGTTATAAGGTTTAGTGGCATTCCCATCATATACATAATCGGTTGAAATATGTATTACTTTACAATCTATATCTTTTGCAGCAGTCGCAATATTTTCAACAGCTTTGCTGTTAATTAAAGAACAAACTTCAATCTCATCTTCTGCTTTATCAACAGCAGTATATGCAGCGCAATTTACAACGAAATCAGGATTTATTTCTTTAAAAAAAGAGCTAACAGAGTTGGTGTCTGTTATGTCTAAATCGGCAACATCTGTAAAAACATAATTATTATTTGTATCGTTGGTTGCAACACATCTCATCTCATTGCCAAGTTGACCATTGGCTCCTGTAATTAGAATTTTTGCCATTAAATTTTGTTCTTTAAAAAGAGAATAGATATTACAATTCTAACTCGCCGCTTTTATCTTTTTTGTACAATTCAGCAAGTTTTGACAAAAATAGTGATATTGTTTGTAATGCAGAAAGAGTTTCATTAGAAATTTCTTTTTTTGACAATCTTAGCATAAGCATACCGTATAATGAATTAAATGCTGTTTCAATATCATTGCAATCGCAATTACCTTGTTTGCTTTTAATTTCAGCAATATAAGGTAATGCTTTGTAATATGCAGCTATATACATTGGCATTTTCTGAGACTCTAACAATTGAGCATGAAGTTCTGACAATTTTATGATAATATTTACATTTATCTGTAAATGACCATTCATAGTTTTGCCTTCACTGCGCATCATTTCAATTAAGTTAGCATACCATTCGCTAATCTCAGCTTTTTTCTCTTTTGATACATTATATTGTTCAACAATATTAGAGTTAATCAGAGCAATATCTAAATTACATGCTCTGATTATATCCTCAACTTGCCACATATATAGCAGATACTCTGCAATATTATTTTCTCTTTTTTCTTGTGCTACAATCATAGTTTTGCTTTAGAATGAGAAGTGTAGTTCTATACGAACACCACCTTTTTTAATTTCGGGTAAATCGCGATAAGTTACGCGGAAAACATACTCTATCCTTAAAATACTTAATATATTATCTAAACCAACACCAACTTCCATATATGGTAATTTTGGCTTCCATCTTGAATTTTGATTGACATTAGGAAAACGCCATAAAGATGGGTCTATATCAGGATTATTTTTATCAGACAAATAACCAAAGAAACCTCTAAATGAGACAACCTCTCTTATCTTTAAATACCTGATGCCAGGTATATGATTAAAAAGAATACCGTTGGCATAATATTCCAAATCCCATGCTGCATAGTTGTCAAAAATAAATTCAATAGGATTTAATAATGCAAAAGATTGAGGTTGAATTGTATATGTAAGGTTTGCATCTGGAATAATTAGAGCTGTATATGGAGTTTTTGTCCATACTTTGGATAAATTAATAACAGTGTTTAAGTGTCCAAAAGTAGAGAACCAAAACGCTTTCTGAAAATTTATATCGGTGCGTTGGTAATTGTAGTGGCTATCTAAAAATCCTCTCCAACCCATTCCGTGATTTATTAAAAATATAGGAGCAGTTTTTGAAATAGGATATCTATTACCCTTAGTTTGATAGAATCGTTCTTTATGAGCATATCTTATTTTAAAATTAAAATCAGCTTGATTATACCTATTGAACGAATTCCCATAGCCGTCAATAAACTCTACCCATTTAGTGGCCTCTTCTGTTTTATATGCAAATCCAATATTATAAGATAATCCATGTCTATGTTCGCGCATATACTCAATTTCAGAAGTTCTCAGATATGTTGATCTTACGTCCTCCATGCGTTTAAGAGCCAAAAAGACATTATCTTTATTGGTAAATCTGTATTGTTGACCGAGTTGATTAATATCGTATTTATGAGTTAATCGTATTTGATGGATAGGGTATTCCTTGTAATGTTCTTTTTTATCAATAAAAGAGTATATGAAATCTCCTTTATATTTAAATCTTCCATCACGAGTACCATAAGCTACATAAGTATCAAGGAATATGCGTTTATGTAGGTTTGGAGTTGTCATACCTCCTAATCTTAAACGAGCACCTTCAACAGTGTTACCACTAATTGTCGTATTCAAAGGCCCCAGATCAAATTTACTGTTCTTAGATGTAGGAACATATCCCGAAACTAAACTTGTAAGAATTTTCTCAGACCAATAAAATACTTTATTCTCTCGTAATTGAGTAAGAATTTTATCAACAGAGTTTTCTTTCTTTTTAATTGGAATCATTCTGTTATCGTCCCAATATTGTTTAGGTTGCATTAAGGCATATTCATCTTCTATGACAGAACCCTCCTTATTGAAAATTGATAAATCGGCAGGAGCCTCAAAACTATAATTATCCGAACCAATAATCCTGCGTACATATAATCCTTGAGTTCCTGGTATAAGTTCCAATTCAACAATGGCATCATCACGTTTTTTTATCCTCAACCCTTTGTCGCTACGCTCAAACTCTTGCTTTATTTTCATACTTTCAACATAGTTGAGGTTTATATCTTTGGGAACATTCATATCTACCTTCTTAACAAAAAATGTAGAATCTAAAGTAACATACATATGTCCCACAAATCCATTTGACTCAGAGTTATGAGGAGCAAAGCCCAAATCAACACAAGAATCGCCGTCAATAACTAAAGTATCAAGAAGGTAGTATTTATAGAAAGATGTAGCAATATTAGATAAGGGACTTACAAAGCGTGTAAGCATCAAGTTGATTTGATTATCATAGATATTTACCTCTTTGAATAGCTCGTCGTAAAATTGTTGCATACTCTCTTGGTTTAACATATCATCAATACCGGTACGACGAATAGCCTCAATATATTGTTTCTTTGAGTTAGATGATTTTCTATAATAAATTTTAGAATTACGTTCTTTAATTGATACAGTTAAAATAGGTTTTCCTGAGACCTCTGACGTATCAACAAAATCAAACAAGAATTTGAATTTTCTAAAAATAGGTTTATCTTTTTTGCTCTCATTAAAATCGTTAAAAGCAATAGTTAATCTGTCATATTGGTCGTAAGTATAATAGTCATTCTCCTCAATACTATTTTTTTCTCCGGCTTTGATTACCTTCTTAACAAAATCAACAGCAGGATTTCCTCTTCGTTTATATCTCTCTCGTTTGGGCTTTACAACCACCTCTTCCATAGCATATTCGGCGTTCTGAAGTTTGGCTGTAATTTGATATTTTTCGCCACGTTCAACGGGGAAGATATAGTCTTTATAACCAACAGAAGATATGATTAATTCTTTTGCATCAGATTTTGTTTTTATAGAGAAAGAACCCGCTTCGTCTGTCATCTGAAGAGTTTGAGTACCTCTAAAATATACAGTAACAAATGGCATCGGTTCATTGGTTAAAGAGTCGGTCACAATACCCGATACGTATGTGGTTTGCGCATTAATATTTGTAGTTGGCGCAAAAAGAAAAGAGGTTAAGGATATAAATACAAATAATATATATTTTTGCATTAAAAAAATAATAAAATTTATAAGTTGCAAAGTTATAAAAAATATCAATACCCAATTGTTCTATATTTCTTAAACTTTATCCATTTTATAATGCTTTATTATTCTCTATAACATAATTTAGAAATTATTGTAAATTAATGATTAAAGCAGTAATAGATATAAAATTGATATAAAATATAAATATTCAAAAAAACGTTATTATCTTCGCATAAAAATATAGAAGTTATGGGAAAAGAGATAGAACGTAAATTTCTAATTAAAAGTGATGAATATAAGATAAATACGCAATATTCTTATTTGCAACAAGGCTATCTCTCAAAGCAAAAAGAAAGAGTTGTTCGCGTAAGAGTAAAAGATGATAAGGGTTATATAACTATAAAAGGCAAAAATGATGGAGCAACAAGAGTTGAATATGAATACACAATTCCATCTTCTGATGCCAACGAGATTATAGAAAATCTATGTCAAAAACCTGTAATAGAGAAGAGACGCTACTATTATAACTCTGATGATGGGCATCTTTGGGAAATTGATGAATTTTTAGGAGACAATGAGGGATTAGTTGTAGCTGAAATTGAGCTGACCGATGAAACCGAAACTTTTAACAAGCCACAATGGGTAGGAGAAGAGGTAACAGGTGATGAGAAATATTATAATTCAAATTTAATTGAAAATCCATATAAGAATTGGAAATAAAACAACATATAAATATGAAAAAGAGAAATTATTTATTCTTAGTGTTAATTGCTCTAATAATAGCGTCATGTAGTACAGTACCTTTAACAGAGCGTAAACAACTATTATTGGTAAGCGATCAAGAGGTTCTGGCATTAGGATTACAAAGTTTTAATGAATATATTGAAACAGCAGTATCTTCAAGCGATGCCATAAATCAGGCAATGGTAAAGCGATGTGGAGAAAAAATACAGAAAGCAGTGGAAGAGTATCTTGCATCACAAGGACAAACCGCACAAATAAGCGGATATGATTGGGAGTTTGTGTTAACACGTGATAGTGCAGTTAATGCATTCTGTATGCCTGGCGGAAAGGTTGTTGTATATGATGGAATATTGCCATACACAAAAACAGAGAACGGATTAGCCGTAGTTATAGGACATGAAATTGCCCATGCAGTTGCAAAGCACTCAAATGAGCGTATAAGTCAACAAATGTTGGCAGAAGCAGGCTCGCAAACCCTGTCAATTTTGTTGTCGGGAAAATCAGAAACAACACAACTATTAGCATCAACAGTATTTGGCTTGGGAGCAAATTATGGAGTAATGTTGCCATTCTCTCGTAAACAGGAGTATGAGGCAGATAAATTGGGATTGATTTTTATGACGATGGCAGGATATGATGCTTCAGAAGCAGTAACATTCTGGGAGCGTATGAGTAGTAGTGGAACAACAGTGCCTGAGTTTTTAAGTACTCACCCCAGCGATGCTAATCGTATTGCAGCAATTAAAGCCTTACTTCCTGAATTGGAACAATATAAAAAATAGAATTCAATTAAAATAGATACAAGAACGATTTTAAAAAAAGAAGCTGTCTAACAAGGTGATTTCTGCGTTACGCTTGCCCTCAAAATGCTCATTTACGCCGAGTAAACTCCGCTTTTTCGGGCTACGCAAGCCTTGAACCCCCTCTTGTTATACAACTTCTAACAAAAAGGGAGTGTCTAAAAAACTTGTTAGACACTCCCTTTTTGCATATTATCTATTCTTACTGTTCTATGCTTGAGCAGGTTGTGTCTGTGTTGTTTGTGATACGTAATTAAGAACTAAAGGACGGTTAACTTTCTTCTCGGTAAGAGCAATATCTAAAACATCAGAAATATTTCTTACATAGTGGAATGTTAATCCTTTTAGATAATCAGGCTGTATTTCGTTAATATCTTTTCTGTTATCCTCGCAAAGGATAATCTCTTTAATACCAGCGCGTTTTGCAGCAAGTATCTTTTCTTTGATACCTCCAACCGGAAGAACACGTCCGCGTAAAGTAATTTCACCGGTCATTGCTAAATTAGCTTTAACTTTTCGTTGAGTAAATGATGAAGCGATAGATGTAACCATTGTAATACCTGCAGAAGGACCATCTTTAGGAATAGCACCTTCAGGAACATGTATATGAAGGTTCCATTTTTCAAAAATATCTTCATCAATGCCTAACTCTTCGGCATGCGATTTTACATATTGTAGAGCAATTACAGCAGACTCTTTCATCACATCTCCAAGGTTACCTGTAAGGGTAAGTTTTTCTCCCTTACCTTTACATAAACTTGATTCAATAAAAAGTATCTCGCCACCAACAGCTGTCCATGCTAAACCGGTTACGACTCCGGCATATTCATTTCCTTCATATTGCTCCTTTGAATACTCTTTCTCCCCAAGCAATGTTTTAATATCCTCAACAGATATGTTAGCATTATATTCCTCGTTTGCAGCTTTTTTTCTGGCAATACGACGCATTATTTTAGCAATCTTCTTGTCCAATTCTCTGACACCTGATTCACGAGTATATCCCTCAATTATAGCCTCCATAGTTTTTTTAGGAATAGTTACATCTCCCTTATTTAAACCGTGTTCTGCCAATTGTTTAGGAACAAGATGTCTGCGACCTATCTCAACTTTCTCTTCCATTATATAGCCCGATACATCAATTAGCTCCATACGGTCGAGTAGGGGACGGTCAATAGTACCCAAATTATTTGCAGTAGCAATAAACAATACCTTTGAGAGGTCATAATCCACATCAAGATAGTTATCGTGGAACGCACTGTTTTGTTCAGGGTCAAGAGCCTCCAATAGAGCCGCAGCAGGGTCTCCTTTATAATCGTTACCTATTTTGTCAATCTCATCAAGAACAAATACAGGGTTAGAACTCTTTGCCTTTTGTAAACCTTGAATAATACGTCCCGGCATAGCACCAATATATGTGCGACGGTGTCCTCTAATCTCAGCTTCGTCGTGGAGACCTCCAAAAGATACTCTCACATATTGTCTGTTAAGAGCCTTTGCTATTGATTTACCAAGAGATGTTTTACCAACACCCGGAGGTCCATATAAACATATGATTGGCGATTTCATATCACCTCTTAATTTAAGCACGGCAAGATGCTCAATAATACGGTCTTTAACCTTCTCCAAACCAAAGTGATCTTTATCTAATTGCTTTTGAGCATTATTTAAATTAAAATTATCTTTGGTATATTCGCCCCAAGGCAAATCAAGGAAGTTTTCCAGATAGTTAAACTGAACCGAAAAGTCAGGAGATTGAGGGTGAAAACGTTGCAACTTTTTCAACTCTTTATCAAAAATAGCCCTAATCTCTTTGCTCCATTTTTTCTTGTCGGCTCTTTCGTTTAATTCATATATATCATTATCGGCATTCTCTCCAAGTTCCTCTTGAATGGTTTTAATTTGTTGTTGAAGAAAATGCTCTCTTTGTTGTTGCGAAATATATTGATGGGTTTTATTATGGATATCTTTTTTAATCTCCATAAGTTGAATTTCTTTACCCAATTCAGAGTAAAGTTTAAAACCCCTCTCTTTAACAGATGTCTCCTCTAACAATGCCTCTTTTCTCTCAACCTCAAAAGGAATGTTAGAACACAAGAAATTGATTAATAGTCCGTTACTGCCATCAATATTTCTTAATGCACCCATTAATTCACGTGAGGGTTCTCCTAAATATTTAAGGTACTCTAACGTTGTATCTTTTATGGCATTAATAAGCACTTTAAACTCTTTATCACGCTTATTTACGGCAATTTCATTTAATAATGAAATCTCGCCACACAAATATGGCGAAGTTTGAGTTATGCTATTTAGTCTATATCTCTGTTTACCTTGTAAAATAACAGAAGTATTTCCGTCTGGGAGTTCAAATACCTTTACAATTTCAGCAACAACACCAATAGGGTATAGCTCCTCATACGTTGGGGCTTCAATATCAGGGTCAACTTGACATGAAACACCAATATATTTTTTATTTGCCGAAGCATCTTTAATAAGAGCTAAAGAACTCTCTCTGCCTACAGCAACAGGCATTGTAACACCCGGGAATAGTACCATATTCCTTAAAGGAAGTATCGGAAGATTCTCTAACTGAACATCGGGGCAATTAACATCAGGGTTACCATCAATGTCAACAATTATAGGAACAAATGCCATTTCGTCTTTATTATTTGAAAAGTTACTCATATTTATATCTGTCAAAATGTCATATAAAATTCTATTCCATCAAAAAAAAACAATAATGGAATATACCACTATTGTATAGTACAATTGTTATGCCAAATTTTACACCCGTATAAAATATTGATAAAAAATCTTACCTTTGTGTCATTATGTTTACTTTTAAGCAGTTTACCATAACCGATGGTCAATCAGCCATGAAAGTTGGAACTGACGGAGTGTTACTTGCTTCGTGGGTTGATTTGTCATCACAATGCGATTCAATATTAGATGTAGGCAGTGGAAGTGGAATTATATCTTTAATCTTGGCACAACGAACAAACGGAGAAGTTTTAATAGATGCAATAGATATTGACAAAGGAGCAGTAAATGATTCGGAAATAAATTTTTCAGCATCACCATGGAGCAATATATTTAATATTATAAACGGAAACTTTGTCAGTTATTCAAAAGAGTGTAAAAAGAGATATAGTTTGATTGTCTCCAATCCTCCATATTTTACCGAAAATACGAAATCGCCCGATAATAAACGTTCTCTTGCTCGCAATACATCATCACTTAGTTTTGACTCTCTTTTTTCAGGAGTTATAAATCTACTTTCAGAAGATGGTATATTTGCTCTTATATTACCGGCTGAGGCATATACTGAAATTGCTCAAATAGCACTTTTAAAAGGTTTATATATTAAGCGATTAACATGGGTATCAACAATATCGGGCTCTTCACCCAAACGATTACTTGCGGAGTGGAGTAGGGTGCAAACGCAATATACAATAGATACGCTAATAATCTCTGATAAAGAGGGGAATTATACTTCACAATATAAAAAACTCACCGAAGAGTATTATTTGTAAACAATAGCTCTAAAATTAATTTAGAATAACTTCAAATATAAAGATGGTGTGCCAAAAAGATGACACACCATCAATCTTAATTATGAAAAAATCAGAATTTAATTCTTATTAAGTTTTTCTGCAACAATTGCATCAATCACGGCAACGGTTACCAAATTTTTGATGTCGCGAGGAGAACTTTCAATATCAGTAAAGTGTATAGGTTTGTTCAATCCCATTTGGATAGGACCAACAGAGTCGTTTACACCAAACTCCAATAAAAGTTTGCAAGCAGTGTTAGCTGCACTTAAATTAGGGAATATAAGGGTATTTACATCTTTACCATTTAGTTTTGTGAATGGGAAAGTTTCATCGCGTAGGTTCTTATCCATTGCAAAATTAAGTTGCATCTCACCATCAACAATAAGCTCAGGATACTCGTTGTGTAATCTCTTAACGGCTTTGTGAATTTGAGCAGGACTTCCATCTTTATCAGCTCCAAAATTAGAGTATGAAATCATTGCCATAACCGGGTCTTTAGCAAAGAAGTTAAGAGTATGAGCAGAAAGCCTTGCGATATCAACCAATGCTTCATCGTCAGGGTTTCTATTAACTAAAGTATCTGCAAGATAGAATGTTCCTTTCTTAGTTGAAACAAGGTGCATTGCTCCAAAATGTTTATATTCGGGACGTATGCCAATAACCTCTTTTGCAATATTTATGGCATCGGTATAGTTTGTATAAGTTCCGGTAATGAAAGCATCAGCTTCACCGGTTTCAACCATCATCATACCAAAATAAGAGCGGTCAAACATCTTTTCATATGCCTCTGATTGAGTAACACCTTCGCGTTGACGTTTTTGAGAAAGGATTGAGGCATATTTACATCTTCTGTCGTATTCTCTGTCGTGGCGTAGGTTAACAATTTCAATATCACCAAGGTCAAGATTGTTCTTCGCCGCAGTTTTAGCAATCATCTCTTCGTTACCCAATAAAATAGGAATACAGATGCCCTCTTTATATGCATTAACGGCGGCAGTAAGCATATTAACGTGATTAGCCTCGGCAAAAACAACTCGTTTGGGATTTTCTTTTGCAGTTTCGGTCAATTGTCTAACCAACTTATTATCATATCCCATTCTTGCTCTCAAACTATCCTTATAAGCCTCCCAATCGGTGATAGGTTTAGCAGCAACGCCACTATCCATAGCAGCTTTTGCAACAGCGGGAGCAACGCATGTAAGAAGTCTTGGATCCAATGCTTTAGGTATAATATAGTCAGGACCAAAACTTATTTTGTTAATATTGTATGCTGCGTTAACAACATCAGGAACACGCTCTTTGGCAAGAGCTGCAATAGCATATACGGCAGCAAGTTTCATCTCTTCGTTAATTGCCGAAGCATGAACATCTAACGCACCTCTGAATATATATGGAAATCCCAATACGTTATTAATTTGGTTGGGATAATCTGAGCGACCGGTTGCAAAAATAAGGTCAGGGCGAGAAGATTTTGCTTTATCGTATGCAATTTCGGGATTTGGGTTAGCCAATGCAAATACAATAGGATTGTCGTTCATTGAACGAATCATATCTTGAGTAAGCACATCAGCTCTTGAAAGTCCCAAAAATACGTCAGCACCAACCATAGCCTCTTCCAAAGTATTTATATCCCTATCGGTCATAAATTCTTGTTTTTGAGGAGTAAGATTTTGACGTTTATTGTTGATGACACCTTTACTATCAACCATTACAATATTTTCACGTCTGATACCCAAACTCATATATAGTCTGGTACAAGATGTTGCAGAAGCTCCAGCTCCATTAACAACCAAGCGAACATCTTCAATCTTTTTACCTTGAATTTCCAAAGCATTAATCAATCCTGCACCAGAGATAATAGCAGTACCATGTTGGTCGTCGTGCATTACGGGGATATTAAGTTCCTTTTTAAGTCTGTCTTCAATAACAAAACATTCAGGAGCTTTTATATCTTCAAGGTTAATACCACCAAAAGTAGGAGCAATAGCTTTAACAGCTTGAATAAATTTTTCAGGGTCTTTTTCGTCAACTTCAATATCAAATACATCAATATCAGCAAAAATCTTAAATAAAAGACCTTTACCCTCCATAACAGGTTTTCCTGCAAGAGCGCCAATATCGCCAAGACCTAAAACGGCTGTACCATTTGATATAACAGCAACAAGGTTTCCTTTAGCTGTATATTCATATGCATCTTGAGGATTTTTTTCAATTTCAAGACAAGGCTCTGCAACACCCGGAGAGTATGCAAGCGATAAATCTGTTTGTGTACTATAGGGTTTTGTAGGGATAACTTCAATTTTTCCGGGTTTACCGCTTCTGTGATATTCAAGAGCGGCCTCCTTTGTAACTTTTGACATAGCTCTAATAATTTTATCCAATTAATTATATAATATTACATTTTTAATTCGTGTGCTTATAATTTTTTACAAACGCTATTAAATATATAACAGTTTGTCTTTGTAAAAATTTAAGTTGCAAAAGTAATAAAATATTTTTTTTAGATAAATTAAAAGAACAAATATTATTTGCCAAATAACATATTTTATCTTTAAATTATGATATTTAGGAAGTTATATAGCGTATTATTTTGCATATTAATAAAGCATTATGCAAAAAATATGTATAATGCTTTAGTCGAATGAATAATAATCTTATAAAATTACAATTTTTCGCATTCAGATAGCCATACTGATGAAGAGATATCGCTTGGCATCATTAATCCGCCTCTTGGCGACAATGATATAATTCCAACAGCAGGACCGTCATTTAAGCAAGAACGTTTAAATTGTTGAGCGAAAAATCTTTTGAAGAAAATTGTAAGCCAATGTTTTATAGTCTCTTTATCATACTTGTTATTAAATGCGCAATTAGCAAGGAAGTTTATTTTTGAAGCAGAAAAACCATAACGCATAAAATAGTATAAGAAGAAATCGTGTAATTCATAAGGACCTACAATATCTTCGGTCTTTTGCTTGATGTTTCCTTTTTCGTCTGCAGGAGTAAGCTCAGGAGATATAGGTGTGTTTACAACATCAAGCAGGGTGGTACGTATATCGCCTTCGTTTTTCAAAGCAACCCAAGCCACCATATATTTTGCAAGTGTCTTAGGAATACTTCCATTAACATTATACATTGAAATATGGTCTCCGTTATATGTAGCCCAACCCAAAGCAAGTTCCGACATATCGCCGGTACCCAGATGCAATGCACCTATTTTATTTGCGTAGTCCATTAATATCTGAGTTCGTTCTCTTGCTTGAGAGTTTTCGTAAGTAACATCATGTGTCTCAGCACTATGCTCAATATCTTCAAAATGTTTTAGGCAAGCCTCTTTTATTGAAATCTCCTTAAATGTAGCACCTATTGACTTAATCATGGTAACAGCATTAGAATATGTTCTGTCAGTAGTGCCAAAACCAGGCATAGTAATAGCCGTAATGTTACTTCTGTCAATGCCCATATTGTCAAAAGCATTTACAGCCACCAAAAACGCGAGAGTTGAGTCTAATCCACCGGAAATACCAATAACAGCTTTATTAGAGTTGGTATGTCTTAAACGTCTGATAAGAGCAGCGGTTTGAATATTAAAAATCTCTTCGCATCTTTCAGAAAGAGAATCTTTGTCGTTAGGAATAAAAGGAGTGGGATTTATTTCCCTTGTTATATAAAACTCCTTATCAGTCTTAATGTAAAATTCAAAAGTTTTACAATCTCCATTTGAAAATTCTAAATTACTTTTAGCCCTTTCGTTTTTGATAATATCGGTATCAATTTCTGTAATGGTAAAGCAATTTTCGTTACAAAATCTTTTACCCTCACACAAAATATCTCCATTTTCAGTAATAATAGAAGCTCCACCGTAAGCATGGTCGGTCGAAGATTCTCCCACACCGGCCGAAGCTAATATAATAGAGGAGTTGTTTATTCTTGAAACCGATTTAAGATCACTCTTTAAATTTTTATAATATGTAGTGAGTTCGGGGAAAATATAAGGAATAGCAACAATTTCAGATAGGAATTTACCTCTTTTAATATCGTCTCCGATAGCAATAGAAAGAGATGTATTTTCTGAAATTAGCAGTGCTTTATCGCAAATTGTAACACGTTGTCCGCATAATGTAGTTTCACAATCAACACCTATTCCGCTTGTAAACCATCTGCTTTCATTTTTTGAAATCACCCTTTTGGGAACGGCACAAATTATCTTGCCATATTGAAAAGCAACAGCACAATTATAAATTTTGCCGTTGTTTGCGATAGGCATACCTACAATATTTAATGAATTTAAATCTTTACATTCGTCAATTATCTTTTTCAAACCTGTTCGTGCCGCCGACAGAAGAGAGTTTTTTAAAAACATGTCACCGCACGAAGCAGAAGTAATAGATAGCTCAGGAAATACTACAATTTTAGCCCCGTTATTAACGCACTCTTTTGCCGTATTGATAATATTTTCGGCATTATACTCAGTGTCGGCAATCTTTAAAGTTGGAGTTGCAGCGGCAACCCTTATAAAACCATAACTCATACTTAGAATGTTAAAACTAAAAACAACATCTTAATGTAGATGAAATATGTTGCAAAGTTATTAAATATACTTATTTGTAAATAATTGTATCAAAAAAAATTTTCACTTTTCATTAAAAAAGAGTATTTTTGTGGTTTAAAGAGGTGTAAACCATGCTGTTAATAAAAACAATGCTGTAATAAATAATGTATAAAAAAAGAGGAGTTTGATTAATTAAATAAATAAAAATGAGAAAGATAGTGAGTTTGGTAGTGGTGTTAGTGTTTGCATATTTATGCACAACACCTATGGCATATGCCGCTAAGGGAGAGAAGAAATCTTTACGAAAAAATAAAGAAACTGAGAAGGTTGAACCAATATCTGATTATAAAAAATTAACAGGAAGGGACTCATTACAAAATTTTGATAACCTAAATGTTATATGCAAACCCGATACTTATTATCTTGAGATACCTATTAAACTAATTGGTAGAAAATTTCTGATAACTAACCGATTACAACAAGTGCCTGCCGAATTGAACAGAGCAGGAGGAAATAAAGGAGTCAATTATCAAAATCAATCAATAAATTTTGAAATAGACGAGAACTTCAAAAAGGTTGTTATTCGTCAAAATCGTCTTACTCCCGAAGTATCAAAAAATGATGCCGTAGCAGAATCTGTTTATAATAATTATATAAATCCTATCTTGACAAAAATCAAGATAGAAGCAATATCTCCAGATTCATCATCAGTTATAATAAAGGTAAATGAACTCTTTAATGGAAGCAATAACTGTTTAAATGATGTATTTAATGCAATAAATCTTGGAGCATCACCCAAAAACGATTTATCACGAGTAATAGATATAAAGAGTTTTGGAACCAATCTTACAGCAACATCTGAGTTAACAACAAAAATATCAGAAGGCGGATTAAGCGTAAATATAACAGTTGTTGTAAGCACAACCCTTACACTATTACCAGAAACACCAATGATGGCTCGTGAAGAGACAAATCGTGTAGGATATTTTACAACAAAATTGATGCGATTCTCAGATAAACAACAAGCAGTAGAACATAAACGATATATAACCCGTTGGAGATTAGAGCCAACCGATAAAGAAGCATATTTAAAAGGAGAATTAGTAGAACCGGTAAAACCGATATTGTTCTATGTTGACCCTGCTATGCCTCAACACTTAATGCCATATATTAAACAAGGTATATTAGATTGGAATAGTGCATTTGAGAAAGCAGGCTTTAAAAATGCAATACAAGTAAAAGAATATACAGATAGTATAGCAGCAGAGGGTGATGATATGAAATATTCATTACTGACACATGCTGCATCAACCATGGCAAATGCTATGGGTCCATCGGTAATAGATCCTCGTTCGGGCGAAATATTAGAAGCCGATATAATTTGGTGGCATAATGTTCAATCATTATTAAGAGAGTGGATTATGGTGCAAACCTCTGCCGTAAATCCTGCAGCCCGCACAATGCAGTTGCCAGATAGTTTAATGGGAGATGCTGCCCGATTTGTGGCATGCCACGAAGTAGGACACTCGTTAGGATTGCGTCATAACATGAGAGCATCAGCAGCTTATCCTGTTGATTCATTACGTTCTGAGAGCTTTACCTCAAGAGTAGGAGGAACATCATCATCAATAATGGATTATGCACGTTTCAATTATATAGCACAACCCGAAGATGATGTTAAAGTCCTTTCTCCACATATAGGTCCGTATGATGTAATGGCAATAGAGTGGGGTTATCGTTGGTATCCCTCAGAAGATGAAGCAAAAGAAAAATTATCAAAATTCTTAAGTGAGCATAACTGCCCATTATACAGATATAGCGAGGCGCAACCATCGCGTACAGCAGTTGACCCACGAGCAATGAGTGAGGATCTTGGAGATAATGCAATGGAAGCAGCACGTTATAGTATTGCAAATCTTAAGAGAATAATCCCCAATGTAATTGAGTGGACAAAAACAGGTGAGCCATCTCAAACATACGATAATGCAGCACGATTCTATTTTGCAATAATGAGCCAATGGAGTATGTATCACTATCATGTTTTGGCAAATATTGGAGGAATTTATATGGAATGTACCACAGTTGGTGATGGTATGGAAACATATAAACATGTAGAGAAAGAACGTCAAAAAGATGCGGTTCAGTTCCTATTAGATGAGCTATTTACATATCCTGCATGGTTATTTGATGCAGAAATAAAAAAATACTCATATTTCTTACGCAATACGCCACTTGGAGTAATGGAGATGGATCCTCATCTAAATTTACGTAATCAACATAATTTTATATTATGGGATATGCTAAATAGCGAGCGTATTGTAAGAATGTTTGAGAATGAATATGCAAATGGAGATAAAGCATTTTCACCTATTGAAATGTTTGATATGTTGCATAACCATATATTTGCAACAACAATAAAAGGTAAAAATCCTGACGTAATGCAACGTAGCGTACAAAAGAGTTTTGTAGATGCATTAATAACTGCTGCTGCAGAGTGTGAGGGTGTTAAGTTAAATAAGAAAATTTACGAAGATGAAGCTCTCTTTAATGCTCATTTTGGTATAAATCACAATATATCATGTTCTTGTAATGACGAAAATATGCATGAACGAGGTTTGACATCAGCGCCACGAGTATTAATAACAACTACAAACCAGGTTGATCGTACGAGTGATGTTATAAGCCTTAAACGAGGAGAGTTAAATAGAATAATGAAGCTTTTGAAGAGTAAATTAAATACGTCAAATCAAATAACCAAGTTGCATTACGAAGATATAATATTAAGAATACAAACAGCTCTTGGTTTATCAAAATAGTGTAGTATATTATATATAATGTATATATGAATAAGTTTTTGTGTATTTTGTTTTTTATAGCTGCTACCTTTTCACTCTCAGCACAAAACAGAGTGATAAAAGGAAAAGTCCTTGATGGCGATTACAATAATGAGCCTCTTATAGGAGCAGCCATAAGAGTTGAATTTAACTCAAAGGATCATCCTGCTGCAGGAACAGTAACCGATATAGATGGAAACTTCTCTATAGAAGTATCTCCTCAAGCAAAAGGTTTATATGTCTCGTTTGTAGGATATGCAACACAGTATGCTAAATTAACAGCCGATAAGAATAGCTATACTATAATACTTCATGCAAATGTAAATGATATTGATGAAGTTGTTGTAACAGGTTATCAAAATATTGAGCGTCGTAAATTGACAGCATCTGTATCAACCATTGGAATATCAGAGGAGAAAGTTGGTACAATTAAAAATATTGACCAAGCCTTAGCCGGTCAAGTAGCCGGATTATCAACAGTTGCCACTTCAGGAGCACCCGGAGCACCCGTAAAAATCAGAATACGTGGTACGGCTTCAATGAGTGGAACACAAGACCCATTATGGGTACTTGACGGAATACCATTGGAAGGGACAGAGGTTCCATCAATGGAAGAGTTAAGTGATGTTGATAATCTATATCAAACATCTATTGCCGGTATAAACCCTGCAGATATTGAGAATATTACAGTATTGAAAGATGCTGCGGCAACAGCAATATATGGAGCTCGCGCAGCTAATGGAGTTATTGTTATCACAACAAAAAAAGGTAAGATAGGAAAACCTCAAATCAGCTTGTCTGCAAAAATGACTGTAAATCCGAGATTAAGTCTTGATAGATTAAATCTATTAGATTCAGAACAAAAAGTAGGATTGGAGTTAGATCTATTAAGCAGAGGTTATTATTATCGTGATAAAAAAGGATCTGTATCTCAATTGTTAACACAATATGGACAGTTAGATGCTTATAAAGCAGGAGGTTGGGCTGCAATATCTCCTGAGGCACAAAATGCAATAAATAATCTTAAATCTATTAATACCGATTGGAATGATGCTCTATTCCGCACAGTTATAAATCAGGAGTATTATCTAAGTCTTTCAGGAGGAACAGACAAGGTAAACTATTATACATCAGTTGGTTGGTACGATGAGCAAGGTAACGTTCGTGGAGTTGAAAATAACCGCTTTAATGTTACATTAAAAACAGATTACAGAATCAATAAATTCTTAAAATTAGGAGCATCGGTATATGCAAACCAACGTAAACAAGAGACATATCTAACAGACGCAGCAAGTTTTACTAACCCAATGTATTACTCACGTTTGGCAAACCCTTACCAATTGATTTATGATGAGAATGGTAATTATGTATATGACGTGAATGTACAAGGTAGGGGAGATGACCGTTTGGCTGATTATAACGTATATGAAGAGCAGGCTAATACATCAAATGAGAGAGTTGACCGTTCTGTAATGGCTATATTTGACGGAGCATTAAGAATTAATGAATATTTTAA
Organism: Bacteroidales bacterium; assembly: GCA_017935575.1. GTDB lineage: Bacteria > Bacteroidota > Bacteroidia > Bacteroidales > G3-4614 > Caccoplasma_A. The sequence continues at coordinate 31,407 of JAGBHI010000069.1, forward strand.
AATTTCATCTCAGATAGGACTTCAATACGATAATTACAAACAAGATCGTATTGCATTTGAAGAGTCATATGCAATGAGAACAGAAAAACTTAGTCACCCAAGAGTCTCATTCCCAGATGGTGGTATGCATAAAGTAAATCAAGGACATACATTCCAATGGACATGGAAAACTTTAGCCGAGTATAAACAAACATATCGCAGATATCACGATTTTGAGATAATGTTAGGAGCTGAGTTACGAAGAATTAATGCAGAAACAAATTATCATGTTGGATATGGATATGACCCATATACATTAAATGTAGAGACACCATTTTTTGAATCTCCAGAGTTGGCAGAAGGATTTATAATGTCATCTGAGTCATTTGCCGAAAATGCGTATGCATCATTCTTTGCAACAACATCATATACATTCAAAGACAGATATACCCTTGGAGGAAGTATTCGTTTTGATGGTTCAGATATATATGGAGTGGCAAAAGAGTATCGTTTCTTGCCTTTATATTCTGTGAGTGCTTTATGGCGTATGAAGGAGGAGAGTTGGCTAAAAGATGTAAAACCAATTAATGATTTAAGCCTTCGCCTATCATATGGTATTCAGGGTAATATTGATAAATCAACATCTCCATATCTAATAGGAAAATATGATTATAAAAAGATATTACCTGATAATGCAGAGATGGTTATACAAGCTAATTCTGCGCCAAATCCCGATTTACGTTGGGAGAAAACACAAAATATAAATGCCGGTTTTGATTTTGCAGTTTTGGACAGAGCAATATGCTTAACATTTGATTATTACTATCGTAAAAGTACCGACCTTATAGGTTTAAGAATGTTGCCATTGGAGTCTGGATTTACATCTACTACAATAAACTGGGCAAGTATGGAAAATAAAGGTTTTGAGATTGGATTATCAACTCGAAACATATATACACCAAACTTTACATGGACAACAAACATTAATATCGGTATAAATGATAATAAGGTATTAAGAGAGAGTGTGGCAGAAAACTCAACAGCACCATCACGTGAAGGTTATCCTGTAGGAGCAATCTTTGCTTATGAAACAGCAGGATTAGACTCAGAAGGTTATCCTTTATATAAGACCAAAGATGGTAGAGCCGTTTCGGCAAAAGAGTTCTTTAAATTAAATGAGGCGGGAGGTATTGGTTTATCTTCAAGTGAAACAAGAGCACTTAAAACATATATGGGTTCTACCGATCCTAAAGTCTCAGGAGGTTTTATAAACAATTTTGAATATAAGAATTGGTCATTAAATATAAACTTTACATTTAACTTTGGAGCAAAAGTTGTAGTGCCACCATCATATAATCCTACAGCATTTGACCGTGGTTTAAATACAAATACAGATATTTTAAATAGCTGGACACCATCAAATCCAAATACGCACTTACCAACATTGATGAATCCCGGAGGAACACACTCATCAGAGTTTAATTTATATAACGAAAATCCATCAGATAGTTACTACCTATTGGATATATGGGTTAAGAAATTAAACTATATGCGTTGTCAAAGTATCCGTTTAGCATATCGTTTTGATGGAGATTGGATGGCAAAAATTGGAGTTAAGAGTGCGTCTGTATCATTAGAGGGTCGTAATCTATTTGTAATAGCAGGTGATTACACAAACTATCTCGATCCTGAAACAATGGGTAACCCCTATGCAACACCATTACCCAAAAGTGTAATTTTCAGTTTAAATGTTAATTTCTAATAGGAGGAATATAATATGAAACTACGATATATAATAATAGTATTGGTTGCATTACTTTTTAGTAGCTGTAATAAATTTCTTGATATAAGACCAACAGGAATGATTATTGCTCGTACCGGAGAGGATTATAGGGCTCTATTAACAGATAAATATAGTCTTGTACCAAGTGACAGATCATTAACCGATTTACGAACAAATGATGTAAAGATTGATTTCTCAAAATCAACAAATAGTTCAGATTATAAAAAATGGTATCTTGATTTATGGACATGGACCGATTTTAATAGAGATGAGCTATCTAAATATTTTGATTGGCAAGGATATTACGAGATTTCATATATAGCCAATTATATAATTGAGCATAAAAATGAGATAGAGGAGGCTTCTGTTGCAGAAATTAATCAGTTGGTAGGAGAGAGTTATATGTTAAGGGCATATATGCATTTCTTGTTAGTGAATTTATATGCACCTGCATATACAAAATGTACTCCATCAATAACCAAAGGAATACCTTTACAATTAAGAGCAGATATTAGAGATGTTTTACGTTGTAGCAGCGTAGCACAAGTATATAATCAAATAATGCAGGATATTGATGCAGCTGAAGGATATATGAATGTAGAGAAATGGGAAAAAGGTTATACATACCGTTTCAGTAAAATAACAGCCAATGCACTTAGAGCAAGAGTTGCACTATATATGGGTAATTGGCAATTGGCATATACCGAAGCACAAAAAGTTATAGCTAAATACCCTGATTTGGAAGACTTGAATACATCATCAGTAATGCCTAATGATTATGAGTCGGTTGAATCTATTCTTGCTTTAGAAAAAGAGGTTGTAGATTTTCCGATTAATAATGAGAAAAAAGGCTTTGTATGGCTTTCTGATGATTTGTTGGAAAATTTTGATATAGACTTATCTTCTTTAGATTCAAGAACTCCGGTAGTTGAATATATTGATTTAAGATTACTAAGTGGTCAAATAAGTAGAGCTCAATTAAAAGGTAAATACTATGGATATGATTCTGGGAATAAACTCTTTTATTTAAATCCGTTAGGTCGAGACTTAAATAAATATAGATGTACTTTCAGAGCAGCAGAGTTTTATTTAATAGCATCAGAGGCGGCAAATGAATTAGATAATAGTACAGATGCCAAACAATATCTAAAAGATTTAATGATAAAGAGATTTAACTCTGAGTCATATGAAAGAAAAGCTACATTAATTGATGCAATGGATAAAGATGCGTTACGAACAGAAATTTTAAATGAGCGTCGTCGTGAGTTTGCCTTACAAGGGCACACTTGGTTTGATTTAAGACGTACAACTCAACCTAAAATTGAGAAAGTATATACTGAGAACGGTGAAGTTCAAACCTATACACTTGAGGCTAATGATGACCGTTATACTTTAAGATTACCAAGTGAGGCTGTAGCGGCAAATCCCGAGTTGGAGATATGGTCATATTGATTATAATTAACATGAGAAACATAAACCTTATTATTAACTAAAATTTTATTTTATGAAAAAACTATTACTATTGGTAGTTGCGACATTAGTGTCATTAACTACATTAAATGCTCAAATTTTGAGCAATCAAACTTGGACTGCAACATTGCAGGCTGTAGCAGCAGGAGATGCTACTTATGATGGTCCTGTTGTTGTTGCTGAGGACGGAAGTCTTTTCGTTTCAGGAGCAATAACTCAAGATTTGGTCGTAGATGAGAATTTAACAATTATGTATCCTCTTGCAACAGGATCATATATTGCTAAATTAAACTCAGAGGGTGCTTCACAATGGGGTTCTCTTCTTGACGGAGAGTCAACTGTCGTATCAATGACTGTTGATGCAAAAGGAGTTCTTTATGTTGCAGGTAAATATTCAGGAGAGGTTTACTTCTACAATTCAGACATGGAAACTTACACATCTATTGGAGCAGATGGTGAGAGTGGTTCGTTTATTGCTAAATATAAAGCAGACGGAACAGTTGAATTTATAAGAACAATTATTCCTATTGTAGATCCTGAAATTGAAGCATCATACTGTTATGGCTTCTCAGGAGAGACTCCTTCATTTAACATCTACAAAATTCAAGTAGAGGGATCAAACTTGTATGTTGGAGCTATCTATAGCGGTGATGTTGTAATAAAAGATTACACCTCAAAAGGTGAGGAAAATCCTGCAGGAGACCTTACTCTACAAGGTAAATATGCATTTGTGTGGAGCTTTATGTACACAGACATGCCAAGTTCAGCAGTATTCTCTTATTCAACATCAAAAATGAACAAACCTGCATTGGTTGCAGATGTTGCACCTGCAGCGGAGGTTATGGAAACAGATGCTATCTATAAAATACAAACTGCAAACTTCGTTGCAGATGGTAGCAATGTATATGTTGCAGCTATGGGATACGGAGAACTTGCTGCAAAAACAGCAAATGGAACTCAAAATGTATCGTTCGCTATGGACGGAGCAGGAGAGAATGAGAATGGTTTGATATTGGTTAAGACAGGAGCAGCTGATGTTGTAAAAGTTTATAACAACGCTCCTACATCTTTATCAACAGACTACTATAACCTAATTGATAAAATGGATGTAACTAATGGTACTCTTTATATTTCAGGAACATACCGTGGATACAATCCATTTGATAACACTTTAGGAACTGACGGAAAATCAACATCAGATATCTTTGTTGCATCAGTAAAAGTTTCAAATTTAGAGAAAAATTGGGTAGCAGTAACACCTGATAAAAATGATACTGAAAATAGCAAATATGAAGATGTTCAAGGAACAATCATCTATCCTGCAGGTATTCAAATTGCAGCAGCAGTTAAAGATGTTAACTCTCACGCAGTAGATAGCTACTACAACTATTCAATTGATTTTGAAGGAAATGTAACATCATTAACACAAGCTGCAGCAGGAAGCGTTGCTAACAATATAACTCAAGCTGCTTATACATTGACAATGTCAGGTATGACATTTGTATATTATGGAGACCTTGAAGCAGCTGATACATACACAGGTGTAGCCGGAGATGATGTAATATATACATATACTCCTGCATCAAAAACTATCGCATTTACAGGAACAGGAGCAATGTATGAGTATGTTGCAGCAGACGAGGTTGCAATACCTTGGGCTCCTTTCAAAGCCGACATTACAACAGCAACTATCCAAGATGGTATTACTAACGTTCCCGGATATGCATTCAGCAAATGTACAGCATTGGAAAGTGTAACACTTCCCAACTCTATAACAACTATTTCACGTAACTCATTTGCATCATGTTCAGCTTTGACAGAGTTGGATATACCTAATAAAGTTAATGAGATTGGTCTAAATGCATTCAACGCTTGTGGATTTACATCTATTGATATTCCTAACTCTGTAACAACAATGGGTAACACTGTATTCTCAGGTTGTACAGCATTGGAAACAGTTACTCTATCTAAATCAATGGATATTCTTCCTACATCAACATTCAACAAATGTTCAGCATTGAAAGAGATTTATATTCCTGAAAGTTATAAAACTCTTAACTTTGGAGTATTCCACTCATGCTCTAAATTGTCAAAAGTAACTTTGGCTGCTTCTGTTGATTCAATTGGTGATTATGCATTCTATAACAACACATCAATGTCAAAAATCTATTCAATGAATACAGTTCCTCCTAAAGCACCAGGTAGCAAAGTATTCTCAGGAGTTCCCATGACAGTAGCAGTATATGTTCCTTCTGAATCTCTTGCTTTATATCAAGCAGCTGATGGTTGGAAAGACTTCTGGATTATGGGTTCTGACTTCTCAGGAGTTGAAGATGCAGCTATTGAGAATGCAACTGTAGTTGTTAAAGGTGGTAACGTTGTAGTTGAAGGATATGTAGGTAAAGTTCAAGTAATTTCAATAAGCGGACAAGTTGTTAAAGATATAACTGTTAACGATTATGCTGAAATTGATGTTCCTCAAGGACTTTACATTGTTGTAACTTCAAACGGAGCACAAAAAGTTATTGTAAAATAATTATAACTAAAATATTTAATTGAAATTGGGGTTGCTTAGGCAACCTCAATTTTTTTATGATTATTTGACAGTTGCTATTATATGTAAACTTAAAAAAATGAGTACTTTTGCATATTATATAGAACACAATAAGGGAACTATGAAAAAACAGATTCTTGCACTATTTATATGCATAATATCATTACATGTAGTATATGCATCAGTAACTTTAGAAGATATTGTCTCAAATAAATATAAAGCACAAACTATCCCCAATATTGTATCTTCTGCTGACGGAGAGTATTATGCAATGGCAGATGCTGAAAAGAAGATGATTCTTAAATATGAGTATAAAACAGGGAAGGTAGTTGATACACTCTTTAATACAGCAACAGCCAGAGATTGTAAGTTTGCCTCTTTTGATGGCTTTGATATGAGTCGCAATTTTAGATATATATTGCTACATACAGAGAAAGAGAAGATATATCGCCACTCTTTTAAAGCAAAATATTATACAGTTGAGGTAAAAAGAAATTTAGTAAAACCATTAACAAAAGATACCCGTAAACAACAAATAGCAACAATATCGCCAAACGGACGTATGGTTGCATTTGTAATGGACGGTAATATTTATCTAAAAAAATTGGATTACGATTCACAGTCAGAGGTAACTAAAGGTGCAGAGCCGGGAAAACTTATATATGGAGTAACATCTTGGGCTTATGAAGAGGAGTTTAAATTTTTCAACTCTCTTACATGGGCTCCCGATAATGCAACATTGGCATTCCTTAGGACAGAGGAGGGTAGAGTAAATCGTGCAACAATTCAGATGTTTGATGATGAGACATACTCTGATACGTTTACATATAAATACCCTGTTTCGGGAACAGACTGTTCAAAAACTGAGGTATATACCTATACAGTAGAGTCGCGTGTTGTTAAGAGAATGGACGTTCCTGTTGAAGAGGGTGGTTATATTCCACGAATAGTGTTTACAAAAGACTCTCTTGCTCTTGCTGTTATGACACTTAACAGAGAACAAAACATACTTAATATCTATAACGTAAATCCCAAATCGGGAGTAGCTACATTGATGTTGAAAGAGACAAGTAAAACTTGGGTTGATGATGATACTTATTCAAATATAGAGTTTTATAAAGATTTCTTTGTAGTTCCCTCTATGCGTGATGGATATCGTCACCTATATCAATACTCTACAAACGGAAAACTTATTCGTCAATTAACTTCGGGAAGTTGGGACGTTCTTTCGTTTTTAGGTTCAGATGGTAAAAAGAACTTCTATTATATTGGAAACGAAGAGGGAGCCATATATAGCGCATTATACAGAGTAGATACAAGTGGTAAAGTAACAAAATTAAGTAAAAACGGAGGATATGTAACAGCAAAAATGAATCCGTTGGCTACATATTATGTTGAGTCATACTCAAATACAATTACACCACCACAAATAACACTTAACAACACACAAGGTAAAACAATAAAGACAATTTATGATAATGCTTCATTGAAAAACTTGAAGTTAGCAAATAAAGAGTTCTTTACATTTACAAATGCAGAAGGAGTACAGCTAAACGGATATATGCTTAAACCCTTAAACTTCTCAGCAGATAAGAGATATCCTGTAATAATGATACAATATAGCGGACCGGGTTCACAAAGAGTTCTAAACCGTTGGGAAGCACCGGATTGGATAAACTATATGGTTGATGAGGGCTATTTGATAGTATGCGTTGATGCTCAAGGTACAGGAGGTCGTGGCGAACAATTCTCTCATTGTGTATATCGTCAGTTGGGTATATTGGAGAGTCAAGACCAAATATCTGCAGCAAAATATCTATCAACTCTCCCATACATCGATAAAAATAATATTACCATATATGGCTGGAGTTTTGGTGGATACACAGCACTTATGTCTGCATCAACAAGTCAAGGAATTTTTAAAAATGCAGTAGCAATAGCTCCTGTAACAGATTGGCACTTCTATGATGCAATCTATACTGAGCGGTTTATGAATACACCTCAAGCAAACAAGAATGGTTATGAGATAACATCGCCATTAAAAAAAGCATCAGATATGAATTCAAATCTATTGCTTATTTCAGGAAGTGCCGATGATAATGTAAGATTACTCAATACAATGAAATATACATCTGCATTAATAAATGCCGGTAAGCAATTTGATATGCAACTATATCCTAATTGTAACCATTCAATTTTGGGCTATAAAAACAGATTACATTTATATACAAGAGTCTGTGAATTTATTAAACGTAATACCAAATAGTTCCTTATAAAATTGAACAAAAACAGATATATAACAATTAATATTTACGGAGAAGATGAGCAATAATATAAATAGATTATTGGCGGTAGTTGATGATAATATGAATGTTACAACATCTGTTTCTCAAGAAAAATATTATGAAAATCCGTCTCTGTATAAATTATTTGCAATAAGAATAATAGCAGTAACGGAGAATAAACGTATTGTATTGTCATTGGCAAACAGATGTTTCGCTGATAAGCAGTATGATACCCCATATTGTAGATTTATTGAGTATAAAGAGGATTATGAAAATTCTTTTGATAAGTTGGCATTTCGTTTTCAGGAGACACCTCGTTATATAATGCAACATCACTACTCCGATTACAGATATGATATTATATCGAGGCTCTATTATGTGCGAATAAAAGAGTCTGAATTTAATAAATTCAAATATGAAGATATAGAAACATATTCTATAGAAGATGCTATTGAAAAATTGCCATTACGAGCTATAGCAAAAGAAGAACTTATCTTCTTTAAAGAAAATATATATCCCTTTCTTGATTTAGATGTACGAAGATATTAGTTGATAATATATGCGAACCCCCATAACCATAATAGGAGTAACGGCATCGGGCAAAACATCGTTAGCCGTAAAGTTAGCAGCCGAGACAGGTGGAGAGATAATATCTGCCGATTCGCGTCAGATATATCGTCGTATGGATTTGGGTACAGGAAAGGATATCAGTGAATATAAATATAACGGAGTTGATATACCGTATCATCTTATTGATATTTGCGAACCCGGATATAAATACAACCTTTACCAATATAAGCGCGATTTTAACGAGGCTATAAGTGATATTGAGAAGCGAGGTAAACTCCCTATTATATGTGGAGGAACAGGTTTATATGTTGAGACAGTATTAAAAGGGTATGCAATGCCTGAGGTGCCTGAAAATAGGGAGTTAAGAGCATCTTTATCAAACAAAACTTTAGAAGAACTGACAGCTATCCTTTCGCAGTACAAGACCTTGCATAACACAACAGATGTTGATAATTGTAAGCGCGCAATAAGAGCAATAGAGATAGCTGAATATTATAAAACATTACCACAACCTGAGTTGGAAGATAAACCTCTTGAAACACTATTGGTTGCTATTGATATTGATCGTGAAACTCGCAGAGCAAATATAACCAAACGTCTGCATCAACGATTGGAAGAAGGTATGGTTGCCGAGGTTGAGTCATTGCTAAAAGAGGGTATAGCTCCTGAAGATTTGATATATTACGGATTAGAGTATAAATATCTGACAGAATATGTTATTGGTAAAACAACATATGAGCAGATGGTATCAGGTTTGGAGATAGCCATACACCAATTTGCCAAACGACAAATGACTTGGTTTAGGGGAATGGAGCGTCGTGGCTTCAAGATAAATTGGATAGATTATAATCTATCACTCGATGAAAAAGTTGCAAGAATATTAGACCTGACAAAATAGCTCTAATAGTTTAAAGTTTGCTAACTACTCTTTACTTGTAGGGTGGCTTAGCCAACAATTAACATCTCCTTTTCTTACTACCAAGAAGTTTATCAGCTAAATCTTCTCTGCCAACTTTCTTTAAAATATTTCTTATATTACTTTTGTTTTCGGGTTTATACCAAAAGAAGAACTCTCTTTGAGCAAGTTTCTCTTCTTTGTTGCGTGCACAATATACCTTTTCTCCTGTATAAGGATTAATACCTGTATAAAATATCTCAGTTGATAGGGTCATTGGGGTAGGAGTAAAATCTTGAACCTGTTCCAATTTGAAATCAAGATTTTTTGTAATAACGGCAAGCTCCGCCATATCAACAAGTTCGCAACCAGGGTGGCTCGAAATAAAATATGGGATAATCTGTTGATTTAGACCGTGATTGGTATTTATCTTCTCAAATAGTTTACGAAAATCTTTAAACATTGAGAACGATGGTTTTCGCATAAGATTGAGAACTTTGTCTGATGTATGCTCCGGAGCAACTTTCAATCTTCCCGAAACATGCTTGCATATAACCTCTTCGGCATATTTTTTTGCTACAATGTTCATATTCTCGTCATCAAAACGGTGCATGAGCATATCGTATCTGATACCGCTACCTATAAAACTTTTTTTAATACCTTTTATAGCATCAACTTTACGATATAAATCAATTAAAGCTGAATGGTCGCATTTTAAATTTTTGCATACAACGGGGTGCAGGCACGATGGACGTTTACACTTTTTACAGATATCTTTATTTTTACCGCCCATTTTGTACATATTAGCCGATGGCCCGCCTAAATCTGACAGATAACCTTTAAAGTCGGGCATTAATGTGAGTTGTTTAACTTCTTCTAAGATTGAACGTTCCGAGCGAGATGTTATATGTTTGCCTTGATGAGCCGCAATAGCACAAAAGGCACAGCCTCCAAAACAACCTCTATGCAGATTTACAGAGAATTTAATCATCTCGTAAGCCGATAAACTTTTGCCTGCATATTTTGGGTGGGGTAGGCGAGTATATGGCAAATCGTACGAAGCATCTGCCTCTGCTTCGCTCATAGGTTCAAACGGTGGGTTTACTTTAACGGCACAATTGCCATAAGATTGCCATAAAGTAATATCTGTTGTGTGATTACTCTCTTCATCAATAATTTTAAAGTTCTCAGCCTCTTTGCGCTTATCTTTTGAACATACCTCATATGAGTGTAAGGTTATGTTCTTTTCATCGTTTTTACATTCATTGTTTTTGGTAACTATGGCAGTTTGGGGAATGTTGGTAAGCTCTTTAACATTTTTACCTCCGGCTAACTCTTTAGCAATAGCCTTAATGGGTTTTTCTCCCATTCCATATACCAGAATATCAGCACCGCTATCAAGCAGAATACTCTTTTTAAATGAGTCTTGCCAATAGTCGTAGTGGGCGAGTCGGCGCATTGAAGCTTCAATGCCACCAATCACAACAGGGGTCTCAGGGAATAGTTGCTTAACTATTTTTGTATATACGATTGAGGGGTAATCGGGACGCATACCTGCCTTTCCGTCAGGAGTGTAAGCATCGTCACTTCTTAATCGTTTGTTAGCTGTATAGTGATTAACCATAGAGTCCATAGCTCCAGCCGAAATACCAAAAAACAGACGTGGTTTACCAAGTTTCTTAAAATCTCTCAGGTCATCTCTCCAATTGGGTTGAGGCACAATAGCAACACGTAAACCTTCGGCTTCAAGAGTTCTGCCAATAACAGCAGCACCAAACGAGGGGTGATCAACATAAGCATCGCCACTGAATATTATAACATCAACATAGTCCCAACCACGAATATCCAACTCTTTTTTTGTGGTTGGTAACCATAATTTTAAATCAGCTTTATTATTTTGTGCCATTACTCTTTATCTCCAAATTTTTCTTTGTATAACTCTTCTAACTTGAGTAGCTCATCACGTAAACGAGCAGCCTCAATAAATTCCAACTCTTTAGCAGCCTTACCCATTGCGGTTCGGCATCTTTCAATTGAAGCAGTAAGCGACTCTTTATCCATATACGCAACAACGGGGTCCGCAGCAATATTTACAGAAGTTTCGTCGCTATAGTAACTATTTGTTTGTGATTTTAGTTTTGATGTATTGCTACTTACTAATGCTGAATTTTGAGCTTTCTTAATTGCCTGAGGAGTTATACCATGTTCCTCGTTATATTTAATCTGTTTCTCTCTGCGACGATTGGTTTCATCAATGGTTTTTTGCATGCTTTTGGTAATCTTGTCGGCGTACATTATAACAGTGCCGTTGAGATTACGAGCAACACGTCCTGCAGTTTGAGTTAGGGAGCGTTCATTACGCAAGAAACCCTCCTTGTCTGCATCTAAAATAACCATAAGAGATACCTCTGGTAAGTCTAATCCCTCTCTTAAAAGATTTACTCCAATTAGTACATCATATGCCCCTTTTCTCAATCCCTCCAAAATTTCAACACGCTCAAAAGTCTCTATGTCAGAGTGTATATAATTGCTTCTAATCCCCAACCTTAAAAGATAAGAGTTTAGTTCCTCTGCCATTCTCTTTGTTAATGTAGTAACCATAACCCTTTCGTTACGTTCAATTCTGAGTTGAATTTCTTCTAAAAGATCATCAATCTGATTTAAACTCGGGCGAACCTCAATTATTGGGTCTAATAATCCTGTAGGGCGTATAATCTGTTCAACAACAACACCTTCCGATTTTTCTAACTCGTAATCGGCAGGGGTTGCACTTACATATATCGTTTGAGGTGTAAGAGCTTCAAACTCTGCAAATTTTAGAGGTCTGTTATCAATGGCAGCAGGTAGTCTGAAACCATACTCAACCAAATTGAGTTTGCGCGAATGGTCGCCACCATACATGCCTCTGATTTGTGGTACGGTAACGTGGCTTTCGTCAATAATCAATAAGAAATCTTTCGGAAAATAATCAAGCAGACAGAATGGACGAGAACCCTCCTCTCTGCCATCAAAATATCTCGAATAGTTTTCAATTCCAGAACAATAACCAATCTCCTTAATCATCTCCATATCATACGAAACACGTTCGTATATTCTCTTTGCTTCTAAATCCTTGCCAACGGAGTTAAAAAAAACAACCTGTTTGCTTAAATCTATATCAATTTGAGCAAGGGCTTGATTTATACGCTCTTTTGAAGTAACAAAAAGATTTGCGGGATATATATTAAAAGAGCTGAAGTTCCCGGTAACTCTTCCGGTTTCAGGTTCTATCGTTTCAATGCTATCAATCTCTTCTCCCCAAAATATTACTCGCAAAATTATATTGTCATATGCCAAGTAAATATCAACAGTATCGCCTTTAACCCTGAATGTTCCCCTGACAACCTCACTCTCGTTTCTTGAGTAGAGCGCATCAACCAACATTCTTAAAAAGTTGTTACGTTCCAGTTGGTCGCCACAATTTATACGGAGCAAATTGCTGTTAAAATCTTGAGGATTACCAATACCGTATAAGCACGATACAGACGAAACCACTACAACATCTCTTCTTCCTGATAGTAGGGCAGAAGTAGTTGAAAGACGTAAGCGGTCAATCTCCTCATTTATTGCAAGGTCTTTCTCAATATATAAATCGGAACTTGGAATATATGCTTCAGGTTGATAATAATCGTAGTATGATACAAAGTACTCTACTGCATTGTCAGGAAAGAACCCTTTAAACTCATTATAAAGTTGAGCCGCAAGAGTTTTATTATGGCTTAAAATCAGAGTGGGTTTATTAACCTCCTTAATGACATTGGCCATTGTAAAGGTTTTACCGGAACCTGTTACACCCAACAAGGTTTGAGCAGGCAATCCCTGTTCAATACCCTCAACAAGCTCCTTAATAGCTTCAGGTTGGTCTCCCGTAGGCTTAAACTCCGATTTTAAAATAAAGTCCATGCGAAAAAATCAATTTACAAATATAGCAAAACCTTAATAAAATAACGTTGTTTAAATATGAGAAGTTAAATACAACATAAAAATAAACAAAAACACATTTGGCATTTGTAGTTAGGCTATTTTTTTGTAAATTTGCGACGAATTATGTCTAAGATAGTAAAAATATTGTTTTTTGTAGTTGCATTAATAGGTGCAACATCTTGTAACGAGTATAACAAGCTATTAAAAAGTACCGATTACGAGTTGCGCTTTGAGTATGCAAAGGCCTATTTTGAACAAGGCAAGTACTCTCGTACTTATAACCTTTTAAAAGATGTGATAACTCTTTATAAGGGAACTGATAAGGCAGAAGAGTCATTATACTTATTGGCACGTAGTGCATATATGCAAAAAGATTACCAATCATCAGGAGCTTACTTTGAGGCATATTACAAGAATTATCCAAGAGGAGAATATGCAGAGCTATCAAGATATTACGCAGGAATAGGATATTCAAAAGCATCTCCAGAGCCTAAACTTGATCAGACTGATACATATAAGGCTATTGAAGAGCTACAAAACTTTGTTGATTATTACCCTAATAGTGATAAAGCTGAAGAGGTAAGGGCATTGATTTTTACATTACAAGAGAAATTAGCAGAGAAGGAGCTACTTTCGGTTAAGTTGTATTATAATTTAGGTAATTACAGAGGGAATAACTATCAAGCTGCAGTAATTACAGCAAACAATGCTCTAATGGATTATCCATTTACAGAGTATAAAGAGGATTTTGCAATATTGATTTTACGTTCTCGTTATCAAGAGGCATTGCAAAGTGTTGAGGAGAAAAAACTTGAACGTTTTAGGGGAGTAATAGATGAGTATTACAATTACATAAATGAATTCCCTGAAGGAGAATATAAAAAAGAGGCAGAAAAAATATTAAAAACAGCACGAAAATACGTAAACGATTAATAAAAAAAAGATATGGACTACAAGAAAGCAAATGTACCAACAACAACAGTTACAAGAGATGTGATGGATTTATGTAAAGATACAGAGAACATCTATGAAACTGTTACTATTATTTCAAAAAGAGCAAATCAAATTGCAGCAGAGATGAAAACTGATCTTGAGAAAAAATTACAAGATTACGCATCATCATCGTCAGATAATTCACTTGAAGAGGTTTTTGAAAACAGAGAGCAAATTGAAATCTCAAAATATTATGAGCGTTTACCTAAACCCACACTTATAGCAACAGAAGAGTACAAAAAAGGTGAGGTATATTTTCGTAATGCAGACGAGGAGATGAATTTGCGAAAAGAGGATAAATAAAAATTCTTCACAAGCAAAATTTATAACTTATAATAATTGGAGTTGAATAAAATTTTTTAGTCAACTCCATATTACTTTTTATAAATATAACTATGGAAATAGCATCAAAATACGATCCGTCAGAGGTTGAGAAGAAGTGGTATGAGTATTGGCTTGATAAAGGATTTTTTAAATCAAAGCCCGATGGAAGAGAACCATATACAATAGTAATACCTCCCCCAAATGTAACAGGTGTGTTACATATGGGACACATGCTTAATAATACAATACAAGATATTCTTGTACGTCGTGCAAGAATGGAAGGTAAGAATGCTTGTTGGGTTCCCGGAACTGACCACGCATCAATTGCTACTGATGCAAAAGTTGTAAAAAAATTGGCTGAGCAAGGTATAAAAAAGAGCGACCTTACTCGCGAAGAGTTTTTAAAACATGCTTGGGAGTGGACTGATGAACATGGTGGTATAATCTTAAAGCAGTTACGTAAACTTGGAGCAAGTTGCGATTGGGATCGGACAGCCTTCACAATGGACGAGAAACGTAGTGAAAGCGTAATAAAAGTTTTTGTTGATTTATACAACAAAGGACTTATATATCGCGGACTCAGAATGGTAAACTGGGATCCTAAAGCACAAACTGCATTGAGTAATGAGGAGGTTATATATAAAGACGAAAAAAGTAAACTTTACTATCTTCGCTATTACGTTGAAGAACCTGCAGGTTCAACAGATGGAGAGGAGAACGGTGCAGTAACATTAAAACCCACCGATGCTTTTGATGCAACAGTAAAACATCAAATATTGCATCGCGATGAGAATGGTCGTCGCTATGCAGTAGTAGCAACAACACGTCCCGAAACCATAATGGGAGATACTGCAATGTGTATCAATCCCAAAGACCCCAAAAATTCATGGTTGAAAGGCAAAAAAGTTATAGTTCCATTAGTAAACAGAGTAATTCCCGTAATAGAGGACCGCTATGTTGAAATAGAGTTTGGAACAGGCTGTTTGAAAGTAACACCGGCACACGATACCAACGACTATATGTTGGGTAAAACACACAATCTTGAAACTATTGATATTTTCAATGCCGATGCCACATTAAGCGAGGAGGCTGGATTGTATGTAGGAATGGATCGTATGGAGGTTCGTAAACAGATAGCCATTGATTTGGATAAAGCAGGATTGCTTGAGAAAGTGGAGGATTACGATAATAAAGTAGGTTACTCTGAACGCAATGCCGATACTGCTGTAGAACCACGTCTTTGTATGCAATGGTTCTTGAAGATGAAACATTTTGCTGATATAGCTTTGCCTCCCGTTATGAACGACGAGTTAAAGTTCTATCCTGCAAAATATAAAACAACATACCAAAATTGGTTGGAAAATATCCAAGATTGGTGTATCAGTCGCCAATTATGGTGGGGACACCGTATCCCTGCATATTTCTTGCCTACTGAGGAGGGTGCTGATGAAAAATATGTTGTAGCTGAAAATATTGAGAAAGCTCTTGAATTGGCAAAAGCAATACCAGGATATGAGAATATAACAGAAGCAGACCTTCGTCACGATGACGATGCTCTTGATACTTGGTTCTCATCATGGTTATGGCCCATTTCGTTGTTTGATGGAATTAATAATCCTAATAATGAGGAGATAAATTACTACTATCCAACAAGCGACCTGGTAACCGGTCCTGATATCATCTTCTTTTGGGTAGCACGTATGATTATGGCGGGATACGAGTACAAAGGTAATATGCCATTCAAGAATGTATATTTTACAGGAATTGTTCGCGACAAGATAGGACGTAAAATGTCAAAATCGCTCGGTAACTCACCCGATCCTCTTGATTTGATTGAGAAGTACGGAGCCGACGGAGTTCGTATGGGTATGATGCTTTCAGCTCCTGCCGGAAACGATATCTTGTTTGACGATGCTTTGTGTGAGCAAGGACGTAATTTCAATAACAAAATATGGAATGCGTTCCGCCTTGTAAACGGTTGGGCAGTTGATAATAATATAGAGCAACCCGAGAGTGCAAAAATAGCAGTAGAGTGGTTTGACTCTGTATTAAAAATGGTAAGTGCCGAAGTAGCTGATTTATTCTCAAAATATCGTCTATCAGAGGCTCTTATGGCAGTGTATAAATTGTTCTGGGACGAGTTTTCGGCATGGTATCTCGAGATGGTAAAACCAGCATACGGTTCGCCAATTGATGCAAAAATATATGCGAAAACATTAGAGTATTTTGATACTCTATTACGTTTGTTGCACCCATTTATGCCATTCATTACAGAGGAGTTATGGCAACACCTTGACGAGCGTAAAGATGGTGAGTCAATAATGGTGGCACAATTACCAACATTCTCTGATTACAATAAAGATATGGTTGCAAATGTAGAGGCTGCTAAAAATATTATAGCAGGAGTAAGAACAATACGTTTGCAAAAGAGTATCCCTAATAAAAATCAGTTGGCATTGCAAATTTTAGGACAACATAATTCGGCAGCTGATGCTATAATTGTAAAATTGGCAAACCTTTCATCAATAGAGAGTGTTACACAAAAAGCGGCAACAGCTTTAACCTTTATGGTAGGAACAACAGAATATGCTGTACCAATGGAAGGAAACATTGATGTTGAGGCGGAGCTTAAGAAACTCGAAGAAGATTTAAAATATCAACAAGGTTTCTTGCGTACAGTTATGGGAAAACTTTCAAATGAGCGTTTTGTTGCCAATGCACCTGCTCAAGTTGTTGAGTTGGAGCGTAAGAAACAGAGCGATGCCGAAAGTAAGATAAAATCGATAGAGGAGCGTATAAAGGCTCTAAAAGGATAATATTTTCAGATATGGAACTGTTCTCTACAATAAACGATTTTTTGTGGAACTATATAATGGTAGAGGTTATGGTGGTATTGGCCTTGTGGTTTACCATCAAAACCAAAGCCATGCAGATAACAATGCTCCCCGAGATGTTCCGAACACTCAGAGGAACAACGCAAAAAAGCGAAGGTGGCAGAACCATATCATCATTTGAAGCCTTTCTTATATCACTTGCCAGTAGAGTAGGTGTTGGTAACCTTGCGGGAGTGGCATTGGCCATTACCATAGGAGGTCCGGGAGCCATATTCTGGATGTGGGTTATGGCAATCCTTAATGCTGCCACCTCATTTGTTGAGTCAACCCTTGCTCAGTTGTATAAATCAAAAGACGGGAACTATTTTATAGGAGGTCCTGCATATTATATCAGTAAGGGATTAAAGAGCAGAAAATTGGCAGTTGTGGTAGCAATATTGTCGGTACTGACATTTAGTTTTATAATCTGCTCGGTACAATCAAATACCATAGCAATATCAAGCGAAGAGGCGTTTGGCATTCCTTCAATATGGACAGCCATAATAATAGGAGTTTTAATGTCTTTGACAATATTCGGAGGAATTGGTCGTGTTGCCAAAGTAAGTAGTATGTTAGTACCTATAATGGCATTTGCATATATCTTTGTTGTGTTGTGTATTGTAATAGCTAATATACAACATTTGCCTGCAGTATTTACGATGATAATTGAAAATGCCTTTGGTATTAATCAGGTCGTAGGAGGCGGAGTAGGCGTTGCCTTTATGATGGGTATAAAACGCGGATTATTCAGTAATGAGGCAGGAATGGGCTCTGCTCCAAATGCAGCGGCAACAGCTGATGTAAAGCACCCCGTAAACCAAGGATTTGTTCAGGCAATGGGCGTCTTTGTTGATACACTACTTATATGTTCATGCACAGCATTTCTTATATTTCTCGGAGGAGCCGGTGCATCAGAAGAACTTACAGGCATAGCTCTTACACAATACGCATTAAGTACTCACGCAGGAGCATGGGCATACCATTTCATCGCAATAATAATTTTCTTCTTCGGATTTAGTACCTGTATCAGTAACTCATATTACGGAGAGGCAAATATCAGATTTATAAAAGATGATAAAAGGTATGTAACAATCTTCCGAATATTAATGATACTAATAGTTATGCTTGGTGCAGTAATGCCTCTTGATGTGGTATGGGCAATGGCAGATTTCTTGATGGTATTCATTGTGTTGATAAATCTTATAGCAATAACAAAACTTGGGGGCTATACCTATTTGCTTTTAGATGATTACAAGGCACAACGTAAAAGAGGTATAAAAACACCGGTCTTTACTAAAAAAGCAATAAAAGAGCTTGACACTCCTGATATTGAGTGTTGGTAAAATAATTCAAAACATTATGCTTAATAAAACAATTATAATAAAGTGTATAGTAATTATGCTATGCACTTTTTCTCATATTACAAAGGCAGAAGTAGTACCGCCATTAAAGCGAAGTTTACAGCTGACAGGTAATTTTGGAGAGTTGCGTACAAACCATTTTCATACAGGACTTGATTTCAGAGCATCAATAGGAACACCGGTATATTCGGTAGATGAGGGTTATGTCTCACGTATATCAGT